>NZ_LYTM01000002.1:0-227721 GCF_001672445.1 Mesorhizobium sp. WSM3873
GAAACAGAAGTTCAGCAAGATCATGCCGCGCGTTGATGTCGCGCGGATCGCGAACTGCTTGCAGGATCGACAAAACAAGCCGCACTCGGGCCTCCTCTGCTACGAGAAAGCCTCTCAAGAATCCTTCTTTTGCGGCTTGGCAATAGCCAATCAACTTATCTGCGATTCCCCTGCCCTTGATGGGGAGGTCGCGCCGCAGGCGCGGGCGGGGTGCTGCGCCAACCTACGCCGCTTTCGCCACCCCATCCAACTCGCGCAGCACATCCGCCGACAGCTCCAGCTCCGCTGCCGCAAGGTTCTCGCGCAGATGCCCGACCGACGACGTGCCCGGGATCAAAAGGACGTTGGGCGAACGCTGCAACAACCACGCCAGCGCAACCTGCATCGGCGTCGCGCCGAGCCGCTCGGCCACGCCGGACAGCGTCGACGATTGCAACGGGCTGAAGCCGCCAAGCGGAAAGAACGGCACATAGGCGATGCCATGGCGCGCCAGTTCACCGATCAGCGCGTCGTCGTTGCGATGCGCCAGATTGTACTGGTTCTGCACACAGACGATGTCGCAAATCTTGCGGCCTTCCTGGATTTGCGCTCGGGTGACGTTGCTCAAGCCGATATTGCGCACCAGGCCCTTGCGCTGAAGCTCGGCGAGCTTGGTGATCTGCGCCTCGATGGAGCCCTCCGCTGGACCATGCATCCCGAACATGATGCGCAGATTGACGACGTCCATCACCTCGCGGCCAAGATTGCGAAGATTATCATGTACGGCCTGTTCGAGCTCATCGGCTGTGAAGGCCGGCAGCCAGGAAGCATCTTCGCCACGACGGGCGCCGATCTTTGTGACGATGGTGAGGTCGTCGGGGTAGGGCGATAGCGCCTCGCGGATCAGCTTGTTGGTGACGTGCGGGCCATAGTAATCGCTGGTGTCGATATGGTTCACGCCTTGCGCTATCGCTTCGCGCAGCACGGCGATGGCCGCGTCATGGTCTTTCGGCGGACCGAACACTCCTTTGCCTGCGAGCTGCATGGCGCCGTAGCCGAGGCGGCGGACCGACCGCTCGCCGAGTTTATAGGTGCCGGATTTGTTTACGCTGGACATCGGGTTCTCCTTCATTGTCGGCGAGGGAGATAAGACATAGCCGCTGTTCCGATAACCAGCTATATTCGGCACAGCTTGTACGAAATTTAGGACAATGGCGGCCGAACTCAACGATCTCCAGGCATTCATGGCCGTGGCCCGCGCCGGCGGCTTTCGCGAAGCAGCTCGCGCCACGGCCGGCAGCGCGTCAGCCCTCAGCGAAGCCATCCGCCGTCTGGAAACCCAACTCGGTGTTAGGCTCTTCAACCGCACCACGCGCAGCGTTGCTTTGACCGAGGCTGGTGCCAGCCTGCTGGCGCGGCTCGGCCCCGCATTGGGCGAGGTAGAAGCTGCGCTCGATGTGGTGAACGGCTTTCGCGACCGGCCCGCCGGAACGTTGCGTCTCAACGTGCCGATAAGCGCCTCGCGGCTGGTGCTGCCCAAAATCGTTCCGGGATTTCTCGCGGCCTATCCCGCCATTCGCCTGGAGGTGATCGCCGAGGAGAACTTTGTCGATGTGCTGGTGGCCGGCTGCGACGCCGGAATCCGCTATGACGAGCGGCTGGAGCAGGACATGATCGCGGTGCCGATCGGACCGCGCGCGCAGCGCTTCACGACCTCCGCCGCGCCGTCCTACCTTGACCGGCACGGTCGGCCGCAGCACCCGCGCGACCTGCTTGGCCATGCCTGCGTGCGCGGCCGCTTTCCGAGCGGGGTCATGACGCCCTGGGAGTTCGAGCGGGACGGCGAGGTGGTGCGGGTCGATCCCACGGGGCCATTGGTCGTCAGCATCGGTGGAGGCGTCGATCTAGCTGTCGATGCGGCGATCGCCGGCGTCGGCATCCTTTGGCTCTTCGAGGACTGGGTGCGCCCGTATTTCGACAGCGGCGTTCTGGAACCGGTGCTCCAGCCCTGGTGGCAAAGCTTCTCGGGGCCGTTTCTTTATTACCCTGGCCGGCGCTTGGTGCCGGCACCGCTGCGCGCCTTCATCGACTACATAAAAACCCCGGCCGGGCACTGGTGACGGAAACAAAAAAGCCGCCCGGAGGCGGCCTTTTCGAAATGCTTGGACTTCGCAGCGCTTAGCGCTTCGAGAACTGGAAGCTGCGGCGGGCCTTGGCCTTGCCGTACTTCTTACGCTCGACCACGCGGCTGTCGCGGGTGAGGAAGCCGCCCTTCTTGAGCACCGAACGCAGGCCCGGCTCGTAATAGGTCAGCGCCTTGGAGATGCCGTGACGCACGGCGCCCGCCTGGCCGGAGAGACCGCCGCCGATGACGGTGGCGACGATGTCGTACTGGCCGGCGCGGTTGGCGGCGACGATCGGCTGGTTGAGAATCATCTGCAGCACGGGACGCGCGAAATAGGTCGCGAATTCCTTGTCGTTGACGATGATCTTGCCGGAGCCTGGCTTCACCCAGACGCGCGCGATCGCGTTCTTGCGCTTGCCAGTGGCATAGGCGCGGCCCGACTTGTCGAGCTTCTGGACGTGGACAGGCGCGGCCGGCTGCGCGGCGGTCGTGACAGTCCCGAGTTCTGCGAGCGAGGAAAGCTCAGCCATTACGAGGCCCTCTTGTTCTTGGAGTTCAGCTTGGCCACGTCGAGCGTGACGGGCTGCTGGGCCGCGTGCGGATGCTCAGTGCCTGCATAGACGCGGAGATTCTTCATCTGGCGGCGGCCAAGCGGGCCGCGCGGGATCATGCGTTCGACAGCCTTCTCGACGACGCGCTCGGGGAAGCGGCCCTCGAGCAGCTGGCGCGCGGTGCGCTCCTTGATGCCGCCGGGATGGCCGGTGTGCCAGTAATAGACCTTGTCGGTGTACTTCTTGCCGGTGAACACCACCTTGTCGGCATTGATGACGATGACATTGTCGCCATCATCGACATGCGGGGTGAAAGTGGGCTTGTGCTTGCCGCGCAGATGGTTGGCGATGACAGTGGCAAGGCGGCCGACGACGAGACCCTCGGCGTCGATCAGCACCCACTTCTTCACCACATCCGCAGGCTTCTGCGAAAAGGTAGCCATGTTTTGCTCTCAGGTTGACCGTCCTGTCCGCGAACGGCAGGAACAGGCGTTTTTTGTTGCTTGAATTGACGGAGAGGCCAAGCCGTCCGGCAATAACAAAACGGCGGCCCTTGCGGCCGCTGTTTCGTGACGGCTTATAGGCGAGGGTGCCGGATGCGTCAAGCCAAGCGGAAACTCTACTGGCGCTGAAAATAAAGCAAAAACAATCAATTGGCGAAACGGTATTATTTTACCTCATCCATTCGCTTCGGCGGGATCGAATAGGTCCCGGTGGCGTGGGCCACCGTGTGCCGGTCGGCCCCGGCGACGATGTCGATGTCGAAGACCATCAGGCTCTTTCCGAGCTTAAGGATACGGCAATGGCCGTCGATCGGTCCGGCCTCGGCCTTGCGCATGAAGTTGATGTTGAGATTGATCGTCACCGAAAGCGCATCCGGCCCGGCATGGCTGAGCACGCACACATGACCGCCAATGTCGGCAAGCGTGAACAGGGCTGGACCCGAGACGGTGCCGCCGGGGCGCAGATGGCGCTGGTCGGCATTGAGCCGCACCGTGCAGCCGCCCGGAAACACTTCCAGCGCCTCATAGAAGGAGAACTGTTCGTTGAGCTGCGGATAGACGTTTGCCATCAGCGCGTTGACTTCGGCCGCGGTCAGCACCGGCTTGAGATTGCTTTGAGCGGGCATGCGCGATTCCTATATACGGGAAGTTCCAGACGGCGCGCCTGGACCAAACGGTGCCACGGAGAAAACACGTCTCGCGGCTGTTCTTCAATCGGCAGCATGTTAGTTCTGTTGCTCCATAACCCGGGACCGCTGATCGAGAGGTTCAAAAATGGCCGAAGTCGTTGCCATCAAGTCCGCCGTCGCCGACGGCCCGGTTCTTGTCAGCCAAGACAAGGGCGTGCTGCGCCTCACCCTTGCAAGCCCGCCGGCCAACGCGCTGTCGCTGGCGACGATGGCGGCGCTGCAGGCCGAGTTCGACCGCGTGAAGGACGACAAATCCGTACGCGTCATGATCCTGGCAGCGTCAGGCAAAGTGTTTTGCGCCGGCCACGACCTCAAGGAAATGACGGCGCACCGCGCCGAACCGGATCGCGGCCGCGCCTTCTTCGAAAAGACCTTTGTCGCCTGCGCAAAGCTGATGCAGACCATCGTTCGCCATCCGAGGCCGGTGATCGCCGAGGTCGACGGTCTGGCTACCGCGGCCGGATTGCAGCTTGTCGCGAGCTGCGACCTCGCCATCGCCTCGCACGAAGCGACCTTCTGCACGCCCGGCGTCAATATCGGCCTGTTCTGCTCGACGCCGATGGTTGCGCTGTCGCGCAACGTCTCGCGCAAGCAGGCGATGGAAATGCTTCTCACCGGCGAGACGATCGATGCGGCGACGGCCAAGGAGTTCGGTCTCGTCAACCGGATCGTGCCGCGCGAATATCTGAATCAGGTTGTCAACAAATACGCGCAAACCGTTGCTTCAAAATCGTCTTTGGTGGTCAAGACCGGCAAGGAGGCGTTCTACACCCAGGCCGAAATGGGGCTGGCCGACGCCTACGCCTATACCGGCCGTGTGATGGTGGAAAACATGCTGGCGCGCGACGCCGAGGAAGGCATCGGCGCCTTCATCGGCAAGCGCAAGCCGGAATGGGCCGACGAATAATTGACCCGAGAATGCAGCGCGCTTTTTCATGATTGAAGGTCCGACGTGGCTGCCCGCAAGCAACTGACGCGGCTGAAAGCGCCCTATCTCAAGCGCATTCTGCTTGAGTCTTCGCGCGTCGCGGATTGGGACGGATATCCATGGAGCCTGCCGATCTTCCGGGATCGCGAGTTCGAGTTCGAATTCACGTCGGCTATCACCATCATCGTTGGCGAGAACGGCACCGGCAAATCGACGCTGCTCGAAGCCATCGGCGCGCTGGCCGGCTATGACGAGGCCGGCGGCGGCAAAGGCTATATGCCCGTCGACCACTCAGGCGCCATCGACAAAAGTGGTGCTGCACTTGCCGCTGCGCTGCGCTGCCATTGGCTGCCGAAGGTCACCGCGGGCTGGTTCTTTCGGGCGGAGTCCTTTTACTCCGTGGCTCGTTATCTTGACCAGGCGGCGCTGGAGTCTGGCGGAGCGCCGCCGGACTTCCTGTCATGGTCGCATGGCGAAGGGTTCATCCGCTTCTTCGAGGAACGCTGCCGACGACAGGGCATCTACATCCTCGACGAGCCCGAAAGCGCGCTCTCGCCGACGCGCCAGATCGAGTTGCTGAAGCTGCTTCAGCGCATGGAGCGGTCCGGCACCGCGCAGGTGATCATGGCGACGCACTCTCCGTTGCTGATGGCCTGCCCGAACGCGCGGCTCTTCCGCATCAGCCGCATCGGCCTCGATCTGATTGATTTTCAGGACACCGATCATTTTCGCATGATGCGTGACTTCTGCAGCGATCCGGCTGCCTTTCTCGCCGATGCGCTGTATGAGGACGAGCCATGAATCACGACGCCTACGACAACAGCTACATTGCCGGCATTCTGAACTCGGTGAAGACCATTGCCATGGTCGGCGCCTCGCCCAACGACGTGCGGCCGAGCTATTTCGTGCTGAAATATCTGCTGGCCAAGGGTTTTTCGGTGTTGCCGATCAATCCCGGTCATGCCGGCAAGCAGATCCTTGGACAGACGGTCTATGCCAGCCTGGCCGACCTGCCGCATCCGGTTGACATGATCGACATTTTTCGCGGCTCGGCCGCTGTCCCTGGCATCGTCGAGCAGGTACTGAAGCTCGATCCGCTGCCGAAGGTCGTTTGGATGCAACTCGGCGTTCGCCATGACGAGGCCGCCGCGCGCGCCGAGGCAGCCGGCATCAAGGTGGTCATGAACCGCTGTCCCAAGATCGAATATGGCAAGCTGTCGGGCGAGATCGGCTGGACCGGCGTCAACTCCGGCGTGCTGTCGTCGAAGAAGCCATTGATGCGCAAGGGTTTCCAGAGTTTTGGCGTGCGCCAGAAATAGACGGACAACCAGGCGCGCAAAATTATTCCGGGGAGAAATGGATTTTCCCGGGCGTTCGCCGCAGATCGCACGCCGAAAGGTATTTTGTTCTTTGCATTCACGACCGCGCTTGGCCAAGAATGCCCGGCGATTTTCGCAAGTTTGAGAGGGAGGCTTCGATGACCCGTACGCCCGGTTTCAACACGCTCGCCGTCCATGCCGGCGCCAAGCCGGACCCGGCGACCGGCGCGCGCGCCACGCCGATCTATCAGACCACCTCCTATGTCTTCGATGACGCCGACCACGCCGCCTCGCTGTTCGGGCTGAAGGCCTTCGGCAACATCTACACCCGCATCATGAACCCCACGCAGGCTGTTCTCGAGGAGCGTCTCGCCGCGCTCGAAGGTGGAACGGCCGCGCTGGCCGTCGCCTCCGGCCACGCCGCCCAGGTCATCGTCTTCCACAATCTGATGCGGCCGGGTGACAATTTCGTATCTGCCACAAAGCTTTATGGCGGCTCCATCAACCAATTCGGCCACGCCTTCAAGAATTATGGCTGGGAGGTCCGCTGGGCCGATACCAACGATCCATCGACCTTTGAGAGCCAAATCGACGACAACACCAGGGCGATCTTCATCGAAAGTCTCGCCAATCCGGGCGGCATCTTCGTCGACATCGAGAAGATCGGCGACATCGCTCGCAGGCACGGCCTGCCGCTGATCGTCGACAACACGCTGGCCTCGCCCTATCTCGTGCGGCCGATCGAGCATGGCGCCGATATCGTGGTGCATTCGCTCACCAAGTTCATCGGCGGCCACGGCAATTCGATCGGCGGCGCCATCGTCGACGGCGGCACCTTCGATTGGTCGAAGTCGGGCAAATACCCGATGCTGTCGGAGCCTCGCCCTGAATATGGCGGCCTCGTCCTGCACGAGACTTTCGGCAACTTCGCCTTTGCCATTGCCGCGCGCGTGCTCGGCCTGCGCGACCTCGGCCCGGCGATCTCGCCCTTCAACGCCTTCCTGATCCTGACCGGCCTGGAAACCTTGCCGCTCAGGATGCAGCGTCATTGCGACAACGCAGCGAGCGTCGCCGCCTGGCTTTCCAACCATCCGAAAGTCGCCTGGGTGAACTATCCCGGACTGCCGAGCGACAAGAACAATGCGCTGCAGAAGAAATACTCGCCGCAGGGTGCCGGCGCCGTTTTCACCTTTGGCCTCAAGGCCGGCTACGAGGCCGGCGTCAAGTTCGTCGAGGCGCTGGAACTGTTCTCGCACCTCGCCAATGTTGGCGACACCAAGTCGCTGGTCATTCACCCGGCTTCGACCACGCACCGGCAACTGTCCGACGAGCAGAAGGTAAAGGCCGGTGCCGGCCCGGACACGGTCCGCCTGTCGATCGGCATCGAGGACGTCAACGACATCGTCGCCGACCTCGAACAGGCGCTGAGCAAGGTCTGAGCGCGATGTCCGCCTTTCTCGCGGTTGATCCCGAAACTGTCGAGCCGGAGGCCGGCGCGCCGGCCCCGGACCGCTTGATCTCCGGCGATCCGAAATTCCGCACCTGGAATGTCGAGGAGCGGGACGGCAGCCTTTATGCCGGCATCTGGGAAGCGACGCCGGGCAAGTGGCGCATCGTCTATGACGAATGGGAATTCTGCCACATCCTGTCCGGCGTCTCGGTGATCGCCGAAGACGGCGGCGACGCGCGCACGGTCAAGGCCGGCGACAGTTTTGTGCTGCGGCCGGGTTTCAAGGGAACCTGGGAAGTGCTGGAGACGACGCGGAAGGAATATGTGATCAAGCTGTGAAGCGCGCTTGCCGGCGGTTAGAGCAGCCGGTCGACATCCGCATCGGAGAAACCGAATCCGGCCATCAGATCGCGGTGCCAGCGGCTTCCAAGCAGGTCGCCCAGACCGTCATCGACACGCCGCCTCAACGCGTCGTTGCCTTTGGCAACCGCAAACGCGCCGGTGGCGGGCAACCGTTCGGACGCGGGAACGTCAATGACATCGGCCAGCGCAGCCGGTCGCCGCGCGATGTAGCCGCGATGCGCCATGGCAACGCTGGCATAGGCCTGCACCCTGCCGGTAGCCACCGCCTGCGCTGCCTCGGCCTGCGTGGCGAACACACTGATCCGCTCCGGCGGCACGCCATTCTCAAGGGCCGTCCGATGCTGGATCTGGTTCGATATCACGCCAAGCCTCGCGGAAGGGTGGCCTGCAAGAGAGCGATAGCCCTCAAGGTCGAGCGGGTTGCCCTTGGCAACCATCAAGCCGTCCGGCAGCGACCAGATCGGGCGACTGAAGTCCACCAGCTTGCTGCGCTCTTCGGAGATGAACAGGCCGGTGGTCATGTTCCAGCGGCCGTCGGCCAGTCCCGGCAGCAACTCGGCGAATTCGGTCTCGACGGGCGTGAAAGCCGTCGTTTGGGACATCGCGAAGATCTTCTCGGCCAGCATCGCGTCGCAGCCGCCGACTTTCCCGGATGCATCGGTGAAGCAGAAGGGCGGTTCCTGCAGAAAGGCGAATCTCATTTTCAGATCTTCGGATTATTGCGGTTCAGAAGCGCACCGAGAGCGCTTCCAATCCATGAAAATGATAGGTGTCGCGGAAGCGCGGCTCTTCCGTCAGGCCTAGATCCGGCAGCCGGTCGAACAGCGTCTTCAGCGACACCTGCAACTCCAGCCTGGCCAGCGGCGCGCCGATGCAGAAGTGGATGCCGGCGCCGAACGACACGTTCTTTTGGTCGGTTCGCGCCGGGTTGAATGTGGCCGGTCCGGCGAAAGCCAGCGGGTCGTGATTGGCCATGCCGAGCAGCAGCGCCACCGTCTCGCCGGGCTTGAGCAAAATGCCCGGAGCAGCTTCCATCTCTTCATAGGCATAGCGCAGGAACATGTGCAGCGGCGCATCGTAGCGCAGGCATTCCTCGACCGTGGCGGCATTGGCCTCCGGTGTTGCGAAGAAGCGGCGCGCATCGCCGCCCTGCGCGAGGATCGTTCTCACGGCATTTCCGGTCTGATGCACGGTCGCCTCGTGGCCGGCATTGAGCAAGAGGATCGCCGAGGAAACCAGCTCGTCCTCCGAGAGCTTCTGGCCGTTGTCCTGGGCCTCGATCAGCAGCGAAAGCAGATCGTCGCCGGGTCTCTTGCGCCGCTCGGCGACATAGCCGCGCAGGAACGCCGCGAAATCGCGCGCGGCGCGGTTGGCCGTCTCCTCGGTCTCGCGCGTGCGGCCGTGCATGTACATGGCGACCATCTGATGCGACCAGTCGAGCAGTTGCGGCCCCATCTCGACCGGAACGCCGAGCATCTCGGCGATGATGGTGATCGGCAAGGGCGAGGCGTAAGCGGGCAGAACATCGGCGGAGCCCGGCTCGAAGCGGTCGATCAGCTCATTGGCCAGAGCCTCGATGCGCGGCCGCAGCCGCTCGACCTGGCGCGAGACAAAGGCTCGATTGACCAAAGTTCTCAGCCTAGTATGCACCGGCGGCTCGAGCTCAAGCATCGAATTGGCTTCGATGGCGTCGAAGGCTGTCAGGTGCGAACGGTCGTCGCCAACCCCGCGGCTGTCGGGAATGCCGGCCGGGTTCTGGCGGCCGAAGCGACGATCGCGAAGCAGGCGGTTGACGTCGTCGAAGCCGCCGAAACACCAAAAACCGTAATTCTCCCAGAAGAAGGCGTTCGAAGCGCCGTGCAAGAAGGCGTAGGCCTCATACGGGTTCTGCACAAAGGCAGGTTCATGCGGGTCGAGGCGCAGTCGGCGGCTGACGGGATCGAACGTGAGATAGGGTGGCATCATGTTCGACCAATAGCGCGCCTTGCCGGCCCGATGCCAGACCGCATCGCCGAGCCGGTCGTGCCGATATATTGAGCCAGGCTAGCCGCTGGAGAGGAAGAGCGGGGTGGCGCGCCATGGCTCCGGCGGAGCGCTTCAGCGTCCCGTTTTCAGGATACCGGCCACCTTGGTGGCTATCGCGGCATCGAGCGCCTGCCAGTTCCCGAGCAACTCGCGCGGGAAGCGGTAGGTGAGGCTGAGATCGTCGCCGACCTGGATGTCGCGCTCGCAGGGGGCGAGCGATTCCTCGGCAGTTGGGCCGCTCAGGCAGCGGGCGACGAACGGGTCTTTGCCGGGGCGCTCGGCGACCGCCAGGACCTCGTTGAGATAGCCCGATTTCTCGGTGAAGCCGTAGAGCCTTGTACCGCCCGGGCCGGGCGTGCCCGGCGTGACGATCAGGGCGCTGTAGATTGGGGCGAAACGGCCGCTCATGTCGCGCGACATCATCCGCGGCTCGAATGACAGGAAGATGATCTTCCTGGTCGTGACGTGGTTGAAGTCGTCGCGCGCGGCGGTGCTGTAGCCGTCCATTTCGGGATAGCGCAGATAAAGGTCGAAGCGCGAGGCGATGCCGTCGCGCCTGGCCTGGTCGAAGCGGATGAAGTTGGCCGGCACACTGATCACATTGTTGCCCATGACGACCTGGCGCACGGTCGTGTCGTCGGTATAGCCGGCCATGGCGATCGACCGGCCGAGCCATTTGCCGCCGAGACTGATAGCCACTGAAAGCAGGGCGAGCGCCGCGAAGACGTAGAAGACCCGCTTCATCAAGGTCGAGTCGACAACCTCGAATTCCTCCGCGGCGGCTGCCTCTCTCATCGCGATTCCCCGATCCGCTCACCTGTCCTCAGGTGGCACAACTGGCGCGGCATGGCTCTTGCAGCGCGTCGGCACGACTGTGCGGTCTCATGGTAAACGGTTGGTAAAGATGGATCTCATGCTGCTCCCTCTCTACGCTTTTGCGGTCGGCCTGACGGCTTGCGGCCTCGCCGGCTCGGCGATGGAAATCGTCTGCGGCCGCCGGCTGGCCTTCGCCGATCCCTATGTCACGCCTGCCCATATTGTGCGCTCGCTCGCGGTGACCGCCTGCGCCGGCCCGTTCATGCTCACCAATGATGCTCTGGCTGCGCGGCGCGAGGGGCGCATCGGCACGCTTGCGCTGCTTTCCTGCGGCTGCACGGCGATTGCGTGGGCACTGGCGCTCGGGATCGTGCTGATCACCATTGCTTCCTGGGCAACGGGTCTCCTAAGCTCCGCCGAATTCTCGGCTTGAGACGAATCGGAGAAAAGATGCCGATCTATGCGATCGACGGGAAGGCGCCCCGGTTCGAGGACGCTGAAACCAATTGGGTGGCGCCCGACGCCACGCTGATCGGCGATATCGCGATAGGCCGCAATGCCGGCTTCTGGTTCGGCGTCGTCATCCGCGGCGACGGTGAACCGATCACCATCGGCGCCGACACCAATGTGCAGGAACATACGGTCATGCACACCGACCCGGGCTATCCGCTCACCATCGGGCAGGGCTGCACGATCGGCCATCGCGCCCTGCTGCATGGCTGTACGGTCGGCGACAACAGCCTGATCGGCATGGGCGCCATCGTGCTCAACGGCGCGAGGATCGGCAAGAATTCGCTGGTCGGTGCCGGCGCTTTGGTGACGGAAAACAAGGCTTTCCCGGACAATTCGCTGATCGTCGGCTCGCCCGCCAAGGTGATAAGGGTGCTGGATGACGCGGCAATCGAGAGGCTGCGGGTATCGGCCGCGCACTATGTCGCCAACGGCAGGCGCTTCAAGGCCGGATTGAAGGAGCTCTGAGAGCGGTTCGGTCTGCCGTTTCGCCTGCGGCCTATTAATTGCGTCTGGACATCGCCTCACGCAGCAGCGACGCGCCCGCTTCGAAACCGGCGTGGTCTGCACCTTCCAGGGCGGTTTCATAATCATCGATGCGCGTCCTGAGCGACGGATCCGCGCCCGACGCCAGCAGCAGGCGGATTGCCTCGGCGTCGCGCAGCGCCACGGCGTAATGCAGAGGCGTCCAGTCGTTGACCCCGCGCATGTTCGGGTCGGCGCCCTGCTCGAGCAGGATTTGGATAAGCTGCAGCCTGTCCGGCCGCTCGGTGGATAGCGCGGCGATGATCGACGGGAAGCCGGCGGGATCCTCGTAATTCGGATTCGAGCCTGCATCAAGCAGCGTGGCGATGAAGCCGGTCGGGCTCCAATAGATCGCATATTCCAACGGATGGCCGAGGCCGAGCTCGAACGGCATCCTCTCGTCGTACCATCGTGCGGAGCCGCCCAGCGCCTTGCCAAGCCCCTCGAAATCGCCCGCCTTGAAGGCGTCGTCTATCGCCTTGAACAGCTTGGCGCGCTCATAGCGGTCGTCAGGGATTTCCAGCATCGCCGTCCATCCAAAAATAAACGGCGATATTGCTCCGGTCTGCCGCTACGAGAAAGGCCCGCAGGCGGCGGCAAAAAAAGCGGAGCCGGCCCGGGGACAGGGCCGGCTCCTAAAACCCGGTCGTTGGGGACGGGGAGGGTGGGGACTCGACCGGGCTTTTTCTAGGCACGCCATATGAATGCGGCGTGCTTAATCTCTTCGTGTGTGCCGTTGCCCAAAAGCCCTGCGCATCTTGGGGCAGCATGCATTGGGGTCCTAGCGGACGCTGGCGACCGCGTCCTCGCGGCCGTCGTTGATCGAAACCCAAACGCCTGAATTCTCCGTCGATTGACGTTTGAGGTAGGTGTAGACCGTGTCGTTCCAGGCGAGCACTTTCGGCTCGAGATTGTCGAGGATGAACTCGCCGAGGCTGGTGCGCACCGTCAGCACCGCGTGGCCGTCGCCGTTCGGCTGGCGCACGACCGTCATCAAAAGGTCGCCCGCGGGGACACCGGCGGCCATCAATTCGCGGCGCTTCTCCAGCGCGTAGTCCTCGCAGTCGCCGAAACCGTTGTCGGGATAGGCCCAGTATTCCTCGACCCCGTAGATCTCCATATCGGTACGTGGCTTGACGCGGGTGTTGACCGAATTGTTGACCTTGATCATCGTCGCCCACAGCTTGCGGGTCAGCTCGACAGGAGACCCATTCGGCGTCGTCTTATTGCATTCGATGGGGATACGCTGGCAGAGTTCATAATGGCCGACGGGCTGGGTGGTGCGGCCACCCGTATGCATGAACAGCGGTCCCGCGCTTGCCGTGCCCCAGGCGGAAAGCTGCATCGCCATTGCCAAGAGCAACAGCTTGCCCCTCGTCATTTTCATTATGGTAGTCTCCCCGTTTGAGAGAGACTGTCCCACGTTGGGATTTATTTGACGCAAAAACCGGAAGTAGAGATTGAGTAAAACGCCCGTAGATTAAATATAAAATTTGAACTATCTCGACTGCGGATTGTTGAGAATTTAAACCGGCCGCCGCACCCGGATCACGTGGCGTCTCGACATGCCGCCCGGCTGCTAGAAGGCCCTGATCCGGCCAACAAAAAACCGGCCGCTGGAGGCCGGTTGGATGCATGTCCGCATCTAAGCGGTCAGGACCGCGGCGCGTTGAATTCCGAATCCAAGGTTTCCGGCCGCTGGATGACGGCGAACTCAATGGCGACGCCGTCCTCGAAGTGACGCACGACCTGGCCGCGCATCGTTCCCAGCATGACCTGCACGCCGATTGCTGGTTTGACGTCGATCTCGATCGCCGCGCCCGAGAGCGACAGGTCGATGATGCGGCACTGATACTGTCGCCCGTCGGTGAGCTGCAGCACGCTCATCGGATTGCGCGGCGCGACGCGCTCGTGGCGGCGGTCTTCCGGCAGGTCGAGCTCATGCTTGTTCGCAAGCCAGGTGAGCTGCGCGGCGAGCTTGTCCTTCTTGCGGTCCGAAGCGATGACGGTCATGGCGAAACCGTCCTGCGAGGTGCGCGTCACGATGCCTTCGATGCGACCGATGTGATCGATATAGGCAATGACCTTTTCCCCCGGCATGCCGACGCGATCGGTGCGCAAGGCGACATTGCCTGGCGACATGTCTATCACCTGGCACGCGTGTTCCGTGCGGTCCTCGAGCATGAAGCGTCCGTAGATTTTCACCCGGACACGCTGAAAATTGCGCCGCTCCACACGGGCCGGCGCAAATTCCGCCGCTGACCTCATGACTGCCTACACCCCGTTGGCATTCCGCGCGACGTGCGAGGAATTTCACCGGAAAAGCTACAGCAAAGCAGGTTAACAAACGGGAAAAAGCCGGCCCAAATGGGCTGGGGGCGGCCCCGCACGCAAGGCAAAGGCCTGGACCAGATCGGGGCAAAATCTCGCGATCCGCTCTACTCGTTGCGCCCGCCGTCGAAGACGACGAGATGCCGTATCCGGCGTACGCGGCCGAGCGCCGAAATGGTCTCGGGCGCGTCGAACTCCGTCGGCACGAGCGACGGAACATCGATCGCCGGCCGGTTCTTCAGGAACATCGGGTCCTTGTCGGGATCGATGACCCGGATCGCGTCGATCAGGGCGTCGGCGAGCGGGTCGGCACCAAGCCAGAACGGCCGATCCGCGGCGCTGACGATGCCGAGGCAGCGAGGGCTCTCGACGCCGCCATCGAGCGGCAGCGCCAGCAGCTCGAACTTGCTGGAACGACCGTTTCGGCTGAATCCTTCATAAGTCAGAAGCAGCACCGATTTCTGGTCGAAGACGCCGTGGATGAGACGCGACATAAGCCGCTGGTCCTTCTCGCGCCAGAGCGAGGGGAAGGAGAACCCTTTGAGCTCGCGGCCGTAATAGGCGCAGAGCCTGGTGCCGGCCAGCCGGAACACGGCCTCTCCGCGTGTGTCGCGCTCCAGGATGAACGTATCGGCCAGGAGCGTCTTGATGTCCGCCGGCTCCACTTCCGAGCGTTTCGGAGCAGGGCGGCCATCACGCAGCCGGTTCCAATATTGGAACAGCGCGATTGATCCGTTCTGATTCATTTCCATTCCGCTCCGGCAATCTGTCTTTCTTGTTGTCCCATCGGCGAACAGACAGGGCGCCCTCCGATGACTTTCATGCGGTGCGGAGCAGGATGCGTGCCAGCATCGTTAACATTTGTTCACGTCTCGGGGCCGTTAAGGTTAACAAGTGGTTTACGTTGCACGCCGACGGGGCCTGTGGCACATCAAAAACCACTCCAAAACGGTCGTTTCAGCAGCGATCGGCAGCACTTCAGTCAGTTTTCGGGGAGCAGGGGACTCGACCGGCCGTTCAGGGAAACCTGGACGGCTTTCTTTTGATTCGCGTCGCCGATCCAGGCCCTATCCGATTCAGCTTGGGGCGATTCGCGATTTGTGATTCGATCAGGCGTGAACTACATGCTCGGCCGAAATCGAGTCACCAGCCAGCTGCGAAGAGCGCCATGAGCGAGCCGGTAACACCGACCGAATCCGAATTGCAACCAGACGACGAAGCGCCGGAGCCGCGCCGCGAGCCGGTGTTCAACTTGCCGCCGGTTGTGCTGGCGGTGATGGGGATCTGCGCGATCGTCTTCCTGCTGGAGCGATATGTGCTGAACGACGACCAGCAAATGACGCTGCTCTACGACGGAGCCTTCATTCCGGTGCTCTACACCGGTCAATACGGCTTCGACTGGTTTCTGTTCACGCGCCCCTTCACCTACGCCTTCATGCATGGGGGCCTCGCCCACATTGCCGTCAACATGGTCTGGCTTGCCGCTTTCGGCTCACCGCTCGCCAATCGTTTCGGCGCGGCCCGGTTTGCGGTGTTCTACGCCGTAACCGGGCTGGCTTCGGTCGCGCTGTTCTGGGCCATGCACCCTTATGGCGAGATGCCGCTGGTCGGCGCTTCCGGCGCGATCTCGGGCATGATGGGAGCGGCGGCGCGCTACGGGTTCCGGATCGATCGCTCGTCAGGCCAGGCGGCCTTCGCCGGCGAGCCGTTGCCGATCGCAATCGTGCTGCGTTCGCGCGGCGTCATGACGTTCCTCGGCGTCTGGATGGTGATCAACCTCGCGACCGGCCTTCTCGGCTTTGCGCCGGGGATCGAAGGACAGATCGCCTGGGAAGCCCATATCGGCGGCTTTGTCGCAGGCTTTTTCGGCGTGCGTTTTTTCGATCGGCCCCAGCCGTCCGAGTAGCCCTGCGGCGCACTTGAAATGCAACCAATCACGGCGCACCATGTTCACCGGAACGTGAATGCCGGTCAGGGCAGGAGCCGGCGGGCAAGGCACAGGAGGACGCCATGACTGTGAAGGCAATTCTTGAGCAAAAAGGCCATGACGTGTTCACACTCGGGCCTAATGAAAAGCTGAGCGAAGCCATTCGCATCCTGACCGAGCATAGGATCGGCGCGCTGGTCATCACCAATGGCGACCGCAAGATCGTCGGCATCCTTTCCGAGCGCGACATCGTGCGAGTGCTGGCCAGGGAGGGCGCGGCCGCGCTCGATATTCCGGTCCGATCGGCCATGACGCCGAAGGTCAAGATCTGCAACGAGAACCACACGGTCAACGAGGTCATGGAGATCATGACGAAGGGTCGCTTCCGCCACCTGCCGGTGGAGAAGGACGGGATGCTCGACGGCATCGTGTCGATCGGCGATGTGGTCAAGCGCCGGATCGAGGATGTTGAGCGCGAGGCTGAGGAGATCCGAGCCTACATCGCCACCGCCTGATACAGGCGGAAAGGAGCCGCCAGCACAGCCCGTGGGCTTACAAGCGCAAGCTGCCTGGAGGCCTGCGCGCGGCTTTGGACTTGTCTCAAGGAACGGTTTGCACTAGCGAGTGATGCGATTTTCGCAACGCGATAAGCAAAATCGCGCCAGCCACAAATGCGACCCATAGGCCTCCATGAGTATCATCGATACCCGCACGCCCGACCCGAAACGCCTGATCTCCGGCGCCACCGGCGACTGGGAAATCATCATCGGGCTCGAAGTGCATGCGCAAGTGACGTCCGAGGCAAAGCTGTTCTCCGGCGCCTCGACCTCTTTCGGCGCGGCGCCCAACGCCAATGTCAGCCTGGTCGACGCGGCGATGCCCGGCATGCTGCCGGTGCTCAACGAGGAATGCGTCAGGCAGGCGATCCGCACCGGGCTGGGCTTGAAGGCCGCGATCAACCAGAAGTCGGTCTTCGATCGGAAGAACTATTTCTACCCGGATCTGCCGCAGGGCTATCAGATCTCGCAGTACAAGCAGCCGATCGTCGGCGAAGGCAAGGTGATCGTCTCGGTCGGGCCGGACCGGCAGGGCGAGTTCGAGGACATCGAGGTCGGCATCGAGCGCCTGCATCTGGAGCAGGATGCCGGCAAGTCTATGCACGACCAGCATCCGACAATGTCCTATGTCGACCTCAACCGGTCCGGCGTTGCGCTGATGGAGATCGTCTCCAAGCCGGACATGCGCTCCGCCGACGAGGCCAAGGCCTATGTCAGCAAGCTGCGCACCATCATGCGCTATCTCGGCACCTGCGACGGCAACATGGACGAGGGTTCGCTGCGCGCCGACGTCAATGTCTCGGTGCGCCGCCCGGGCGGCGCCTTCGGCACGCGCTGCGAGATCAAGAACGTCAACTCGATCCGCTTCATCGGCCAGGCCATCGAGTCCGAAGCGCGCCGTCAGATCGCCATTCTCGAAGACGGCGGCGCGATCGAGCAGGAGACGCGCCTGTTCGACCCCAATAAGGGCGAGACGCGCTCGATGCGCTCCAAGGAAGAGGCGCATGACTACCGCTATTTCCCCGACCCCGACCTTCTGCCGCTGGAATTCGACCAGGCCTATGTCGATGATCTGGCACAGCATCTGCCGGAACTCCCGGACGAGAAGAAGGCGCGGCTGATCGGCTCGCTCGGCCTATCGCCCTACGACGCCTCGGTGCTGGTGTCGGAAAAGCCGATCGCCGACTACTTCGAGAAGGTGGCCTTGGGGCGCGACGGCAAGCTTGCCGCCAACTGGGTTATCAACGACCTGCTGGGCGCTCTCAACAAGGCTGGCAAAGATATTGAAAACGCTCCGGTTTCGCCTGAGCAGCTCGGTACCGTCGTCGACCTGATCAAGGAAGGCACGATCTCCGGCAAGATCGCCAAGGATCTGTTCGAGATCGTCTGGAACGAGGGCGGCGATCCGCGCCAGCTGGTCGAAAGCCGCGGCATGAAGCAGGTGACAGACACCGGCGCCATCGAGAAGGCGGTCGACGAGGTCATCGCCGCCAATCCGGACAAGGCCGAGCAGGCGCGCGCCAAGCCGACCATGGCCGGCTGGTTCGTCGGCCAGGTGATGAAGGCGACCGGCGGCAAGGCGAACCCGCAGGCGGTCAACGAGCTGGTCAAGGCCAAGCTCGGCATCGAATAGAGCGATGTTCGTCCGCACCGCCAGCGAGCGCGATCTTGTTGCGATCCGCGCGCTGCTGGTCGAAACGTGGCATGCGACCTATGACGCCATTTACGGCGCCGAGCATGTAACGGCGATCACCGACGACTGGCATTCTCTTGCTTCGCTCAAGGCGCAGCTGGCCCGGCCGAATTCCGAATTCCTGGTCGCTGACGATGGCAAGCGGCTTGGCGGCATGGCTTTCGCGGCCGCCACCACCGACCCGAAGATCGTCCTTCTGAACCAGCTCTACGTATCTCCGGATTGTCAGCGGCAAAGGATCGGCCAGGCGCTGCTCGACGAAGTCGAGGCCAGTTTTCCGGAGATGCGGACGCTGCGTCTGGAGGTCGAGGAGGCGAATGCGGCGGCGATCGCCTTCTACGAGGCGAACGGATTTCGGACGGCAGGCAGGACAGCGGATTGCGGCGGCAGTTCCGGATGGCCCGCGCTCATCCTGGAGAAGCGGCTCGGCTAAAGCGCCGGCGGAGCGGCTGGGACTTCCACATTGTCGATCAACCTGGTGGTGCCGAGCCAGGCCGCCGCGAGCAGGCGGCCGTCGCGGTCCCGTCGCCAGGGCGCGAGCGTTGCGGCCTCCCGCGCGGCGACGTAGTCGACCTTCCGAAAGCCCGCGCTGACGAGCGCTTCCGCAGCCGCATTCACCGCACGTGCCTGATCCGCGCCGGACGCGAGTTCGGCCGCGGTCTGACGCAGAACCACGTTGAATTTGCGCGCGATCTCGAGCTCGGCCGCGCCGAGATAGGCGTTGCGCGACGACATGGCGAGGCCGTGGGAATCACGCACGGTCGGCGCGCCGACGATCTCGACCGGCAGATCGAGATCACGGCACAGCTGCCTGACAACGCAAAGCTGCTGGTAGTCCTTCTCACCGAACACGGCACAGTCGGGCGCTGCCTGCAGGAAAAGCTTGGCCACGACAGTGGCGACGCCGTCGAAGAAGGCAGGCCGAAAATCCGTCTCCAGGCCGGAGGAGGGGCCTCCGACCGAGATTTTGGTGGCGAAGCCGGCCGGGTACATTTCCGCCACGCCTGGCGTGAAGGCCAGATGCACGCCTGCTTCCCGCAGTTGGTCGAGATCGCGGGCCAATTGGCGCGGATATTTGTCCAGGTCCTCGGTCGGCGCGAACTGGGTCGGATTGACGAAGACGGAGACGACGCAGCGCTCCGCCTTTTCGAGCGCGATCCTGACCAGCGAGATGTGGCCGTCATGCAGCGCGCCCATGGTCGGCACCATGGCGATCTTGAGGCCAGCCCGGCGCCAATCCCGGATCTGCGCGCGAAGGGCCGCAACGCTCTCGACGACGATTGGCCCGCTCATGCCTGGTCCTTACCCGATGCCGCCGAAAAAACGTGGTCAGGTCCGGGAAATGCGCGGCTGCGCACCTCGTCGGCGTAACGCGCCGCCGCATCCGCAATGGTGTCGCGCAGCTTTGCGTATTCCTTGACGAATTTCGGCACGCGGTTGACGGTCATGCCGATCATGTCGTCTACCACCAGGATCTGGCCGTCGCAGTCGCCGCTGGCGCCGATGCCGATGGTCGGGATCGCGATATGACGGGTGAGGTCCGAAGCCACCGCCTCGACCGTGCCCTCGATGACGACCGAGAAGGCGCCGGCCTTTTCAACCGCTTCGGCGTCGCGAAAAAGGGCGGCGACGTTTTCCCTGCTCCTGCCCTTGATCTTGTAGCCGCCCTCCTTGTCCACCGACTGCGGCTGCAGGCCGATATGGCCCATGACCGGGATGCCTTCCGCGACGATTGCAGCGATCTGCGCGGCCATGTCGACCCCGCCCTCGAGCTTCACTGCCTGGCAGCCCGTCTCGCCGATGATGAGCCTTGCCGAGGCAACGGCTTGCGCCACCGAGTCCTCGTAGCTGCCTGCCGGCATGTCGACCACCACACAGGCCTTCGCCGAGCCGCGCATCACCGCTTGTCCATGCGCGATCATCATCTCCAGCGAAGCGCCGAGCGTCGTGGCATGGCCATGCAGCACCATGGCGACGCTGTCGCCGACCAGAAGCAGGTCGACATGCGGATCGAGCATGCGCGCAATCGGATAGGTATAGGCGGTGAGACACACGATCGGCACGCCGCCCTTGCGACGGCGAATGTCTTCGGCGCCGATCCGATTGCCGGTGGATCGTTCTGGGGCCAATCGTCACCTCCCTCAACCGGCACGGGCCGGCCGCCAGCTTTGCCGGGCGTGCGAGCTTTAGAAACTGCGCAAACGCTTGGCAAGCCGAGGTGGCGATATCTCCACGCGTGTATCGATTTAGCGCACGAAGCATTTACATCGCAGGCTGGGCAAAACCCTTGCCTTCGCGTTGACCTGACGCCATAAGCAGGAAACGGCGCGGCCGCTGCCGCAACGAGGATCTGGATGAAGACTTTCCTGCTGCAGTTTTTCACCTGGTGGAACAGCCAGACACTTGGCACGCGCTTCCACACCTGGCGCTTCGGCAACAAGGTCGGCGAGGACGAGGTCGGCAACGTCTATTACGAGGGCGGCATCGATTCGGAAGGTCGCACCCGCCGCTGGGTCATCTATCGTGACTATTCCGAAGCCTCGAAGATCCCTCCGGGCTGGCATGGCTGGATGCATCATCGCGTCGACACGCCTCCGTCGAGCGAGAGCTATAAGGCTCGTGATTGGCAGAAGCCGCACCGGCCCAACCTTACAGGAACGCCGAGCGCCTATCGCCCGCAAGGTTCCATTCTGACCAACCAGCATCGTCCGCAGGTCACCGGCGACTACGACGCTTGGACGCCCGGTTCGTAAACGCGTTTTCGGTCTTTTGTCGCCACAATTGGCGTTTAGCTGCTTGCTGATAGCGCAGCCCTGACTAGCCTTGGGCGATTGAGAGAATCCCCGGGCGCAACCACCGGTATCCCTGCATGAACTCTTTCGGCCGACTCTCGACGGGACTGTTCGCGGCAGCGTCCGTTCTGGCTGCCTCGACGGCAGGGTTCGCCGCCGCGCAGACACCGGCGGCACCGGCGGTTTCCGACCGCATCACCAATCCGGTCGCCGAATTCGCCGGCATCGACAAGATCACCGGCCGCATCATCACCTTCGACGTCTATATCGACGAGACGGTGCAGTTCGGCGCCCTGCAGGTGACGCCGCGCGTCTGCTACTCTCGGCCCGAGACCGAACAGCCGAAGACCGATTCCTTCGTCGAGGTCGACGAGATCACGCTCGATCGCAAGATCCGCCGTATCTTTACCGGCTGGATGTTCGCCGAAAGCCCCGGTCTCAACGCGGTCGAGCACGCCGTCTATGACGTCTGGCTGAAGGGCTGCAAGCAAAAATCGGACGTGCCGCCGCCGACCGCCGCCAAGGCCGATACGGGCAAGCCGAAGACGAATACCGCCAAGCCGAAGCCGTCTGCCGAGGCAGCGCCTGAGCCGTCGGACGCGGCGCCCGCGCCGGATGGCGCCGACACCACAGACACGAACTGATCTCGGAACTCTCGGAACCCTCTTTTTCGCAATCCGTTGGATAAACGGTGATGGCGACGGGAGATTTCCATGGCAACGATCAGGCCGATCACTGCCAGCAAGAAAGAGCTTCTCGATATCGAGAAAGGCTTCTGGACTGGCGATTCCGCCTATTTCGCGGCCCACGCCGATGTGGATTGCCTCGTCGCCTTTCCGGAGATGGCGCAGGCGATGACCAATGCCGATCTGGCCAAGACCGCCACCAAGCCCAATCGCTGGCGCGATCTCGACATTCGGCTGAAAGGCATGGTCGAACCCGGCAGCGATATCGTCATGCTAACCTACGAGGCGCGCGCGACGCGGGAAAACGGCGAGCCCTATGCCGCTCTCGTCAGCACCGGCTATGTTCATCGCGCCGATGGCTGGAAGATGATGTTTCATTCCCAGACGCCAATCGAAACTGCGAGCGGGTGACCGCTTACCTCAGGGATAAAAGACCGCGTCGCCCTTCAGGGCCTCGGCCAGCATTTTTTCGTAGCGGCTGCGCGGCACGTCGATGGCGCCGAAGCGCTTCAGGTGCTCGGTGGTGAACTGCGTGTCGAGCAGCGCGAAACGGCGTTCGTTCAGCCGCTCGACCAGATAATAGAGGCAAGTCTTCGAGGCGTCGGTTTCCCGGGCGAACATGCTTTCGCCGAAGAAGACGCGCCCGAGTGACACCCCATAGAGACCGCCGGCCAGCCGGCCCTCGCGCCACGCCTCGACGGAATGGCAGTGGCCCAGCCGATAGAGCTCGACATAGGCTTCGCGGATCGGGGCGTTGATCCAGGTCGAGCGGCGCTCGTCGCGCCTTTCCGCGCAGCCGTCGATCGTCGCCTCGAAGTCGAAATCGTAGCGGATGTCGAAAGGGTGCCTGCGGATCGTCTTCTTCAGACTGCGCGGCGTGTGGAATCCGTCGAGCGGGATGATGCCGCGCGTCTCCGGCCGCACCCAGAACACTTCCGGGTCGGTGGCGCTCTCTGCCATCGGGAACACGCCCGAGGCATAGGCTTTCAGCAGCAGGTCGGTCGGGATGCGGTAGCCGGGCGCGTAGGGACGAGTCATTGCGCCATTATAACCGCAAGATCCTATTCCTCCTTGGCCAAATATTTCTCAAGCCAGTGGATGTCGTAATCGCCGTTGGCGATATCCGGATTTCCGACGAGGTCGCGGAACAGCGGCAGCGTCGTCTTGATGCCGTCGACAACGAATTCGTCGAGCGCCCGGCGCAGCCGCATCATGCATTCGACGCGGTTGCGGCCATGCACGATCAGTTTGCCGATCAGGCTGTCGTAATAGGGCGGGATCCGGTAGCCGGAATAGACGCCGGAATCGACGCGGATGCCGAGGCCGCCCGGCGTGTGGAAATGCGTGATCGTACCGGGCGACGGCGTGAACGTGCGCGGATCCTCGGCGTTGATGCGGCACTCGATGGCGTGGCCGTTGAACTTGATGTCTTCCTGCTTGACCGACAGTCCGCCGCCGGAGGCGACACGGATCTGTTCATGCACGAGGTCGATGCCGGTGATCGCTTCGGTCACCGGATGCTCGACCTGCAGGCGTGTGTTCATCTCGATGAAATAGAATTCACCGTTCTCGTAGAGGAATTCGATCGTGCCGGCGCCGGAATAGCCAAGATCGGCGATCGCCTTGGCGCAGATGCCGCCGATGCGCGCACGTTCCTCGGCGTTGAGAGCGGGGGAGTTCGCTTCCTCCCACACCTTCTGGTGGCGGCGTTGCAGCGAGCAGTCGCGCTCGCCGAAATGCACGCCGCGGCCGGCGCCGTCGCCGAACACCTGCAATTCGATATGGCGCGGCTTTTCCAGATATTTCTCGATGTAAACGGCGTCGTCGCCGAAGGCAGCGCCGGCTTCTGATCTGGCGGTCTGCAGCGCCACTTCGAGGTCGGCTTCGGTGCGGGCGACCTTCATGCCGCGGCCGCCGCCGCCGGCCGAAGCCTTGATGATCACCGGATAGCCGATCGCGGCGGCAATGCGCTTTGCTTCCTTCTCGTCGCTGATCGCGCCGTCCGAACCAGGCACCACCGGGATGCCGAGGCGCTTTGCCGTGCGCTTGGCTTCGATCTTGTCGCCCATGATGCGGATATGGTCGCCCGAAGGGCCGATGAAGGTGATGTTATGGGCGGCGAGGATATCGGCGAACTTGGCGTTTTCCGACAGGAAGCCGTAGCCCGGGTGCACGGCATCGGCGCCGGTGATCTCGCAAGCGGCGACGATCTGGTGAATGTTGAGATAGCTTTCGCGCGACGGCGGCGGGCCGATGCAGACGCTTTCGTCGGCAAGCCGCACATGCATGGCGTCGGAATCGGCCGTCGAATGGACCACCACCGTCTGGATGCCGAGCTCCTTGCAGGCGCGCAGCACCCGAAGCGCGATTTCGCCGCGATTGGCGATGAGGATTTTTTGGAACATCTGCCCGCTGTTCCCGGCTCTACTCGATGACCACGAGCGGCATGCCGTATTCGACCGGCTGGGCGTCCTCGATCAGGATCGCCGTCACCGTGCCGGCGCGCGGCGAGGGAATCTGGTTCATTGTCTTCATCGCTTCGATGATGAGCAGCGTCTGGCCTTCCTTCACCTTCTGGCCGATCTCGATGAACGCCTTGGCGTCGGGCGAGGGCGCCAGGTAGGCGGTGCCGACCATCGGCGAGGGCACGGCGTTCTTGGAAGGATCGGCTGCCGTCGCGGGCGCGGCCGCTGCCGCCTGAGCCGGCCCGGCAACCGCCGTGGACGGCATAGGAAGCGGAGCAGCGACCGCGTGGACGGCCTGCGATTGACGCGACACGCGCACTTTCAGGTCGCCGAGCTCGACCTCGATCTCGGTCAGGTTGGTGTCGTTCAGTATGCCCGCCAGGTCGCGGATCAGCTGCTGGTCAACACCGTTCTTCTTTATCGACATTTTCGAGCCTTCTGTTTGGGAGCCGGTCACAGGCGCGCCGCCAGTGCCTGCAGCGCAAGCGTGTAGCCGAGTGGCCCGAACCCGCAGATCATGCCGACGGCGACCGGCGCGACCATGGAGACGTGGCGGAAAGGCTCCCTCGCGTGGATATTGGAAAGATGGACCTCAGCGACGGGCAGCGGCGCGATGGCGCGGATGGCGTCGTGAATGGCAATCGAGGTATGGCTGTAGGCCCCGGGATTGATGACGATGCCTGCGGCCTTTTCACCGGCTTCCTGGATCCAGTCGACGAGATCACCTTCGTGATTGGACTGACGAAAATCGATCTCGAGCCCGAGCGCCGTGCCGGCGGCCTTGCAATCCTCGGCGATGGCGGCAAGCGTCTTGCCGCCATAGATCCCCGGCTCGCGCTTGCCGAGTGCATTGAGATTGGGACCGTTCAGGACGAAAATCGTTTTCAAATATGCCGACCTCTTCGGCGCCGGCCTCAAGCCGGCGCGCCGGACCTCTATAATGGGCATATCCGCCCGCGAAAAGAGCGCAAGTACGTTCTTTCGCTGTCCACAACAGGCGGAAAACCGCCTGTTGTCGCGACTCGCAATCGCTTAGAGCATGATCCCGAAAACTGTGCAGCGGTTTTCGGAAAAGACCATGCCCAAACCTAGAGCGCGCTCTTGGCCTGCTCGATCTTCTCCGCCAGAACCTGCTGTCCGAGCGCGCCGAACACCACCTCATTTCCGACCACATAGGACGGCGTGCCGGTGATCGACAGCTTGGTGGCGAGATCGTAGGTGCGCGAGAGCGCTTCGTTGATGCTCGGATCCTTCATCTTCTCGCGCAGCTTCGCCTCGTCGGCACCGAGCGAAACAGCGACCTTCATGGCGGTGGATTCGGTGGCACGGCCCTGGCTGCCGAGCAGCGCAGTGTGGAACTCGCTGTACTTCTCCGGCATCATCAGATGGAAGGCCATCGAGACCACGCTGGCCTTTTGCGAATCCGGGCTGAGGATTGGAAACTCCTTGAGCACGAAGCGCAGGTCCGGATCGGCCTTGGTCAGCGCCTTCATGTCCTCAATGGCGCGTTTGCAGAAGCCGCAATTGTAGTCGTAGAACTCGACGATGGTGACTTTGCCCTTAGGGTTGCCGACCACGCCGTCGAAGGTGGAGTTGAAGATCTCGTCCTTCGCGTCCTTGATGACGCCGAGTGCGGCGAGCCGCTGCTCTTCCTTCTGCTTGGCCTCGAGCGCGTCCTGGACCTCGAGCAGGACCTCGGGGTTTTTCAACAGATAGTCGCGGATGATGCCTTCGACCTCCTTGCGGTCGATCTTACTGTCCGCCGAGGCCATCTGGATGGCTTGCGTCGTGTCGGCCCTAGCGGCCTGCGGGCTTCCTGCCACGAAGCCGAATGCCAGCATGCCGAGCGCCACCGCCACGCCGGCGCTGCCGAGCAGGATTGCCTTGTTCATGATCAGTTCCTTCTGCCTGTCCCGGTCCAACCTGGTCGCCGCGCGCGCCCGGGAGGTTCACTTGAGTTTGTTAGATGGCGTGTAGTTTATGATATCCTGCGCGCGAAGCCAGCGGGGCTCGCCGCGCTTCAATTTCTGTTGAGCGCGCATGGCGAAGATCTTCGCGTTCTTATAGTCGGCCGAATAGAAATGGCCCTCCGCCGTCGCAAGGTCGGCGGCCGGGATTTGCCCCAATTCGCCATAGGCTTGAGCCAGATAGCGGTAGGCTACGGAGTTTTCCTTGTCGCGCCCGATCCCGTTGTTGAGCTGCGCCACCGCTTTGTTGATTGAGTCCGGCGTGCCGACCGCCATCAGCGCCTGGCCGAGCGAGACCAGCAGCAAGCCGGACCGCGCCGCGTCGAGGCTCGCCGCTTTGGCATAGGCATCCGCGGCGTCCTTGGGCCTGTTGGCCTTCATCAGGATGTCGCCGCGAAGTTCCTGGAAATAGGGGTTTTTCGGCTGTTCCTTGATCAGCGCCGCGGTTTTCGTCAGCGCGGTGCCAGGGTTGCCGTAGAGATAGGTCTGCTGCGCGTCGCCGTAGCGCGAGGCCAGACTGGTCGGGTTCTTGCGCATCAGCCGCGCCACCGCCGCCTGGCCTTGCATATAGGCCGCGATCTTGATGCGCATCATGTCATGCCGCTGCTGCAGCGCCGGCGCGTCGACCTGGCTGACATAAGGGCTCGCCTTGACCAGCACCTCGAGATTGGCGATGCGCTCCCGGGGCATCGGATGGCTGATCCGGTAAGGATCGAGCTGGGTGCCCGACAGCGAAAGCGCGCTCTGGAATCGCCCGAAGGTCTTCAGCATGCCCATGCCGGACTGGCCGGTGGCATTCAGGTAGGTGATCGCCGAGCGGTCGGCGGTGATTTCTTCGCCCCGCTGATAGGCAAGGATGCTGCGCTGCGCCATCTCGCCGCCGCCGGCCGCGACGCCCATGCCGGCGCCGGCAAGGCCGCGGCTGTTGGTGGTGGCGCCGGCCACGATCGCGCCCGCCCCGAGCAGCGTGGCGATGATGGCCATGGTCTTGGCGCGATCGAGTTGATCGCGCAGCTTCTGCTGGTGGCCGCCGGCAATATGGCCGGCCTCGTGCGCGATGACGCCGATGATCTCGTTCGGCGTCTCGGCCGTCACCAGCGCGCCGGTGTTGATGAACAGGCGGCGGCCGGTCACGAACGCATTGAAGCTCTGGTCGTTGACGAGAACGATGTCGATCCCGTCATTGGCGAGGCCCGCCGCCTTGAAGATCGGTCGGGCATAGTCGCGCACCAGCGCCTCGATCTCGGCGTCGCGCACCACCGGCACGCCTTGCGCGAAGGCGCTCAGCGAAGTGGACACCGCGACGGCGGCGGCAAGCAGGAGCGTCGCAAATCCGCGCGCGGTTCGCCCTATTGCGGTCGATCTATCCATCATCGTTCGGGTCGGCTCAACATGACAGGTCCACTGGTAGACGAGCGGGCGAAGGATGAAAAGTCGGCGCCAATAACTTCCTGCGCGCTTGTGATCCCCACACCAATCGGGCATTTGTGCGGCGCTGCCGTCGAACTCCCGGCAGTTCCAGGGCAAGCGAGCGATGGTTTGCCTGTGGATTTGCCAACCAAAGGCAGGCTGAAGAGTCAGATGGTCGTTTCGCTTTCACGCCGCGGCGAGGTCGAGCCGTTCCACGCCATGGATATTCTGGCTGAGGCCAACCGGCTGAAGGCGACCGGGATTCCCGTGGTGTCGATGGCGGTCGGCCAGCCGTCGGACCCGGCGCCGGTCGGCGTCCGCGAAGCCGCCGCTCTCGCGCTGAAGCACGGCCGCATCGGCTACACCGATGCTCTGGGCCTGGCGGAGCTGCGCAAGGCGATCGCCGCGCACTATAGCGAGCATTACGGAATCGATGTCGCGCCCGCCCGTATCGCCGTCACTACCGGCTCGTCGGCCGCCTTCAACCTGGCTTTCCTGGCGATGTTCGATCCCGGCGACCGCGTCGCCATCGCCGCGCCCGGCTATCCGGCCTACCGCAACATCATGGCCGCGCTTGGCATCGAGATCGTCGAGATCGAGCTTGGCTCGGACGCCTATCTGCATGCCGACCACCTGAAGAGCGCACACCCCGAGAAGCCGTTGAAAGGCGTGCTGTTTGCCAGTCCAGCCAATCCGACCGGCGCGGTCATTCCAGCCGACGAGCTTTCCGCGTTGGTGAAGACCGCAGGCGAGCTTGGCATCGCGGTGATCTCGGACGAAATCTACCACCGGCTGGCCTATGCCGCGCCCGATGTCACTGCACTTGCCTGTGGCGCCGGCGTGACGGTGATCAACTCCTTCTCGAAATACTATTGCATGACCGGCTGGCGCATCGGCTGGATGGTGCTGCCGGAGGAACTGGTGCGGCCGGTCGAGCGCATCGCGCAGAGCCTTTACATCTCGCCGCCGGAACTGTCGCAGGTCGCGGCGATCGAGGCCTTCAATGCCACGCAAGAGCTCGAAGCGGTGAAGGCGCGTTATGCCTGGAACCGCGACCTGCTGATGAAGCGTCTGCCGGAGCTGGGCTTCCCGCTCGCAGCGCCCATGGACGGCGCGTTCTACGCCTTCTGCGATGTCACGCGGCACACCAATGACAGCATGGCCTTCGCGCGCAAGATGCTGGCCGAGGCGCATGTGGCGGCCACGCCCGGCCGTGATTTCGATCCGCTCCAGGGCCATCGCACCATGCGCTTTTCCTATGCCGGCAGCCATGACGACATGGTCGAGGCGCTGGCGCGCATCGAAAGTTGGCTGAAATAGACGCTATGCCCGAGCTTGAACAGGCGCTGGCGGAAGTGGCCGCCGAAATGACCGAGCGCAGCGATCGCGGCGATGTCGCCACCTATATCCCGCAGCTCGGCAAGATCGATCCGAAGAAATTCGGCATTGCCGCCGTGACCAATGACGGGCGCATCATCCTTGCCGGCGATGCCGATCAGCCCTTTTCGATCCAGAGCGTCTCGAAGGTGTTCACGCTGACCCTGGCGCTGGGCAAGGTCGGCGATGCGTTGTGGCAGCGTGTCGGCCGCGAGCCGTCGGGCAATCCGTTCAACTCGATCGTCCAGCTCGAGCATGAGAGCGGCATTCCGCGCAATCCGTTCATCAACGCTGGCGCCATCGTCGTATCCGACATCCTGCTTGCCGGCCACCAGCCGCGCGAGGCGATCGGCGAGATCCTGCGCTTCGTCCAATTCCTGGCCGACGACGACACGATCATCATCGACCGCGAGGTCGCGGCCTCGGAACGCGCTACCGGCTACCGCAACTTCGCTCTGGCCAATTACATGAAGTCCTTTGGCAATCTCGACCATGAGCCGGAGCTGGCGCTGGGCGTCTACTTCCATCATTGCGCCATCGCCATGAGCTGCCGGCAGCTCGCCATGGCCGGCCGCTTCCTCGCCAATGGCGGTCGGAACCCGGCGACCGGGCTGTCGGTAGTGTCGACCGAGCGTGCGCGCCGCATCGGCGCGCTGATGCTGACCTGCGGCCACTATGACGGCTCCGGCGATTTCGCCTTCCGTGTCGGCATTCCGGGTAAGAGTGGCGTCGGCGGCGGTATTCTTGGCATCGTGCCGGGCGTCGCCTCGCTCGCCGTCTGGTCCCCCGGCCTCAACGAGAACGGCAATTCCAAGCTCGGCTCCATAGCGCTTGAGAAGCTCGCCAGGATGATGAACTGGTCGATCTTCGCGCCTTAGCAGGTGCTGGGGCGCAAGATTGGAAGGCCAGAAAACGAAAATCCCGCGCCGGGCGGTACGGGATCTTCTGTTTAACAACTAAGCCTAATGAGCTGACAGAGCTTAGAAAAAACCCTTCCGCTGCCACCAGCCGGCACGCTTCGGCTTTTCTTCGGTCTTGGCTTCCTCGCTGACGTTGGACGAAACGACGGGGACAGCCGGCGTGTCGATCGACTGCGGTTTGCGCCGCGTTGGATGGGCATTGACGGATGCTTCAGCCTCGCTCGGAGCAGCAGCGGCCGCTGCCAGCTCCGGTTCGGCCGCCACAGGTTCAGCGGGAAGTTCCGCCGCCGGCTCGGGCGCTTTTTCGGAGACGGTTTCCTCGGCGGCCTTCTTCGATCGCGACGCACGTCGCTTCTTCGGCTTCTCGGTCTCCGCGACATCGTCATTGTCGGGCGAGGGTGCGGCCTGCTCTTCCGCTGCAGCGACCGGCGGCGCGCCTTCCGGAGCTTCGACTTCCGCTTCTTCGCCTTCGAAACCATCGCCGGCATCGGCATCGGCAGGGATTTCGCCTTCCTCGCGGCGATTGCGCTTGCCGCCGCGCTTGCCGCGACGGCGCTTCTTGCCCTGCCCCTCTTCGGCTGCTTCCGCCCCGGCCGGTGCTTCAGCCGTTACCTCGGCTGTCGCTTCGCCTGCAATCGTGCCGGCGTCCGCAGGTGCAGGGGCCGAAACGGCATCGCCATGGCCTTGATGCTCGCGGTCGCGATCCTTGCCGCCGCGCCGCCGACGGCGTTTGCGGCGCTTGCGGCCGCCTTCGCCGTCCTCGGACCGCTGCGGATGCTGTCCCTGCTGTGGATGGCGCGGCTGTTCGGCCTGAATCGATACCTCTTCTTCCTCCTCGACGACGATCTCGTCCTCGGGCTCTTCCGGCTCGACATAGGTCGGAAGGCTGCGCACCTCGACGAAGCCTTCCGGCTTCTCAGCCACCGCGCCGCGGAAGATCGCGTAGTGTTGCGCGCCCAGCGTCTCGTCGGCTTCGAGCGTGATGGTCAGGCCGAAGCGGGCCTCGAGCTCGACCAGATTGGCGCGCTTGTGGTTGAGCACGTAAAGCGCGGTCGCCGCCGGCGTGCGCACCGTGATGTGACTGCGCGAATCCTTGAGCAGGAATTCTTCGATCGCCCGCACCACCATCAGCGCCACCGAGGAGTCCGATCTCACATGGCCCGTGCCGCCGCAATGCGGGCAGGGCTTCATCGTCGATTCCAGCACGCTGGCACGGATGCGCTGGCGCGACATCTCCATCAGGCCGAAATGCGAGATGCGACCGACCTGGATGCGGGCGCGATCGTTCTTGAGGTGATCCTTCAGCCGCTTCTCGACCGCGCGGTTGTTGCGGTTCTCCTCCATGTCGATGAAGTCGATGACGATCAGGCCGGCAAGGTCGCGCAGCCTGAGCTGCCGCGCGACTTCCTCGGCGGCCTCCAGATTGGTGTGGAGCGCGGTGTCCTCGATCGAATGCTCCTTGGTGGAGCGGCCGGAGTTGACGTCGATCGAGACCAGCGCCTCGGTCTGGTTGATGATGATGTAGCCGCCGCTCTTCAGCGTCACTTGCGGCTGCAGCATCCGGTCGAGCTGCGCCTCGATGCCGTTGCGCACGAAGATCGGCGTGGTGTCGCGGTAGGGCTGAACCACCTTGGCATGGCTCGGCATCAGCATCCGCATGAAGTCCTTGGCCTCGCGGTAGCCGTCCTCGCCGGAGACCAGGATCTCGTCGATATCCTTGTTGTACAGGTCGCGGACCGAGCGCTTGATCAGGCTGCCTTCCTCATAGACCAGGGCAGGGGCCGTGGACTGCAGCGTGAGATTGCGGACATTCTCCCAAAGCCGCATCAAATATTCATAGTCGCGCTTGATCTCGGCCTTGGTGCGGCTTTCGCCGGCGGTGCGCAGGATGACTCCCATGCCCTGCGGCACCTCGAGATCGGCGACGACCTCCTTCAGCCGTTTGCGGTCCTGGGCATTGGTGATCTTGCGCGAGATGCCGCCGCCGCGCGCCGTGTTCGGCATCAAGACCGAATAGCGGCCGGCGAGCGACAGATAGGTGGTCAGCGCCGCGCCCTTGTTGCCGCGCTCTTCCTTGACGACCTGGACCAGCAGGATCTGGCGCCGCTTGATGACTTCCTGGATCTTGTACTGGCGGCGCACCGGCTTGCGGCGGTTGCGGACCTCTTCAAGCGCATCCTCGGCGCCGACCGATTCGATTTCGTGTTCGTCCGAATGCGCGGACGAAACCTCTTCGAGCATGCCGCGATCATCGTCGCTTGGAGCGGCTTCCTCGGCCGGAGCGACCTCGCTGGTGGATTCGGCCGGCACCGGTTCCGAAATCACATCCGCATCGATGCTCGCGGCGATCGAAGTGGGGCCGCCCTCGGAAGGCTGGCGATTCTCGCTGTCGGTCGCATCGGCTTCTTCGGTGTCGCTGCCGGCTTCGGGGGCCTTGTTCTCCTCTTCGCCGGCTGCCTCGGCTACGGTCTCAACGGTTTCGGAGCCTTCGGTGGCTTCGGTCGAGGTATCGGCCGCATCGCCGGGCTCATCAGCGGAAGCGCTGGAAGCTGCGACCTCATCGGCGCTTTCGCCGCCTTCGTCGGCACCGGCAGCATCGGAACCGCGCTTTTGCTCGGCCCGGTCGCGGTTCTTGCCGCCGCGCCGGCGGTTGCGGCGGCCGCCGCGATCGCGCGCCTGCTGTTCCTCGCCGGTCTCGGCCTCCTCGTCCTCTTCGTCGTCCGCCTCCTGCGCTTCGGCGCGCAGCAGGGCCTGACGGTCGGCGACCGGGATCTGGTAATAGTCGGGGTGAATTTCACTGAAGGCGAGAAAACCGTGACGGTTGCCGCCATATTCGACAAAGGCTGCCTGAAGGGAAGGTTCGACGCGGGTTACGCGGGCGAGATAGATGTTTCCTTTGAGCTGCTTCTTGTCCTGGGATTCAAAGTCGAATTCTTCGATGCGGTTACCGCGAACGACAACAACGCGTGTTTCCTCCGGGTGGGAGGCGTCTATCAGCATCTTGTTGGGCATTATTTCGTTTCCTCCCGGCAGCCATCAGCCGCAGCTGGCGAGGCAGACCCCGCCGCTGTGTGCCTGGATTTGTGTGGCTGCCGGATAATTGAATGTCCGCCGGCCGGAGCTTGAGCGCGATGGCGGTGCCGCCCGCAGCCACAATGGCGCGGTTCGATGCGGACCTTTCCATGATTGCGCTTGAAGCCATCGGCACCCAGCAGAACCTTTTGAACCAAAGCCCGGGCTTGGCCGGACCAGCTTGTTTGCTCGCACAGAGCCGGCGCGGGAGATCCCGGCCGTTTTCATCGCGCAAGCGATTCCCCCGCCACGGGAGCACGCCTGCGAAAATCGTCGCGATCATCTGAAACCCGGAAGCGCCTTGCACATCTTACCCTGGCGGGAAGCTGCAGGGCGGGCGGTTCCAGGATTGCAGTGATCCAATGTCGCTTTTATGATTTGGCGGGTTGGAAGGCAACCCCGATTTCGGATGCCGGCAAAAAGCGCTTCCGCAGGGGAAGGTGGCGCTCCACCTGCTGCATGAAAGGCTTGGTTAACCTTCTCTGGATACCAATCGTTAATCGGGTTGGCCGCCAGACAGGCCGTTCTGCCAAACAGGCCGGCGCGAGGCGCCTAACGGGGAGCGACTGGAATAGAGATGGGACTGGCAGGCACCGCAGACAAGGAGCGTGGCGCCGCCGGATATCTGCGGCTCATGGCAAGGACTGTTTTCCTGCTGGTGATCCTGCTTGGCGCGACCGCCGCCTCGCGGGCCGACGGGTTGCTTGGCGCCACCGGCTACAAGATGGCCGGCGACGCGACCAAGATGCGCATCGTCGTGACCTTCGACCGAGAACCGGACGTGAAGTGGTTCCTGCTGCGCGGTCCCAGCCGCCTTGTCGTCGACCTGCCGCGCACGCGATTCGCCCTCAACGCCAAGGACGTGAAGCCGCGCGGGCTGGTGCGCGCCGTTCGCTACGGCGATCAGGGCAAAGGCTCGCGGCTGATCCTGACCGGCAAGGGACCGTTTGCCGTCGACAAGCTCGAGGTGCTGAAGAATGACGATGGCAGCGGCTATCGCGTCGCCATCGACATGTCGGCCGCATCGGAAAGAGAATTCGACGAGGCTTTGGCCAACCAATCGCTGACGACCGGCTCGACCGTTTCTACCGACAAGGGCGGCCGTGTCGGCACAGGGCCGATTTCGGCGCCTGGGCACCGCTTCACAGTGGTCATCGATCCGGGTCATGGCGGCGTCGACGGCGGCGCGGAGAGCGCCGGCGGCACGGTCGAGAAGAACGTCACGCTCGCCTTTGCGACCGAACTACGTGACAAGCTGGCCGCGGTCGGCAGCTATGATGTCTATATGACACGGGACAGTGACGTGTACCTGCCGCTCGACGAGCGCGTGCGCATCGCCCGCCAGCACGAAGCCGATCTCTTGATCTCCATCCATGCCGATACGATCGCCGTCAGAGGTCTCCGCGGCGCCACGGTCTACACGCTCTCGGACAAGGCTTCCGATCCCGAGGCTCAGGCGCTCGCCGATCGTGAAAACTTCTCCGACCAGTTCGCCGGCCTAAAGATCGAGGACGACAATAAGGAGGTCACCGACATCCTGATCGACCTGATCCGCCGCGAGACCCACGGCTTTTCGATGAGCTTTGCGCACACGCTGGTCGGCCAGTTGTCGACCAGCGTCGGTCTGATCAATAATCCGCAGCGCTCGGCCGGCTTCAAGGTGCTGAAGGCGCCCGACGTGCCCTCGGTTCTGGTCGAGCTTGGTTACCTCTCCAACAGCAAGGACGAGGCGCAATTGCTCAGCGCCGACTGGCGCGGCAAGGCGGCTCAGAGCATAACCAATGCCGTTGCCCTGTTTGCCGCAGCGAAAGCGGGAGCCAGGGCTGGGGGCTGACGGGGACCGAACCCGCCCACAACCTTGAGCCGTCCTACAACCGCAAGCAGCGTTGCGCGACGACAACACGTGGCGTTATTATTTGACGGACGGAGTTCCTGAAACTTCGTGCTGCCGTATTTTGTCCACATGGTCGCGACAATGGGTTTCCATTGCGGATTGGGACCGCCCCTGAAGCTTGCGCGACTGTCGGCTTCGTTTAGGAAATCCCGGACCTCGGACTGGAGCGGGCATGATTCGTCTCATCGGCTATTTCTTCGGCATCGGCACGACGCTGGCGCTGCTGGTCGCTGCGGGCCTTGCCATCTACATCGGCCATCTGACGAAGGATCTGCCCGACTACGAGGTTCTGGCCAAATATGAGCCGCCGGTGACGACGCGCATCCATGCCTCGGATGGCTCGCTGATGGCCGAATATGCTCGCGAGCGGCGCCTTTACCTGCCGATCCAGGCGATCCCGGACCGCGTCAAGGCTGCCTTCATGTCGGCCGAGGACAAGAACTTCTATAACCATCCCGGCATCGACATCACCGGCCTCGGCCGCGCCATCATCGTCAATCTGCAGAACTTCGGCTCGGGCAGGCGTCAGGTCGGCGCCTCGACGATCACGCAGCAGGTTGCAAAGAACTTCCTGCTGACCTCCGACCAGACCTATGAGCGCAAGATCAAGGAGATGATCCTGGCCTTCCGCATCGAGCAGGCCTATTCGAAGGACCGCATCCTCGAGCTCTATCTCAACGAGATCTTCTTCGGCTTCGGCGCCTATGGCGTTGCCGGCGCTGCGCTGACCTATTTCGACAAGTCGGTCAACGAACTCACCGTCGCTGAAGCCGCTTACCTTGCTTCGCTGCCCAAGGGCCCCAACAACTATCATCCCTTCAAGCATGCCGACCGGGCGATCGAGCGCCGCAATTGGGTCATCGACCAGATGGTCGAGAACGGCTACGTCACGCGCGAGGAGGGCGACAAGGCCAAGGCCGAGCCGCTCGGCGTGAAGCCGCGCCGCAACGGCTCCTACCTGTTCGCGGGCGAGTATTTCACCGAGGAGGTGCGCCGCCAGATCATCGCCCGCTACGGCGAGAATGCGCTCTATGAGGGCGGCCTGTCGGTGCGCACCACGCTCGATCCGAAAATCCAGCTCATCGCCCGCAAGGCGATGCAGAACGGATTGCTGAAATACGACACGCTGCGCGGCTATCGCGGACCGGTGACCCATATCGACGTTTCCGGCGACTGGGGCGTGCCGCTCGGCGCGGTCAAGGGGCTGGAGGACGTGCCGGAGTGGACGCTCGCCGTCGTGCTCGACAGTTCTGCCGACGGGCTGACGATCGGCATTCAGCCGGCGCGTCAGGTCTCCGGCGACCTCGTCAAGGACCGCGTCGAGGGCACCGTCAGCAAGGACGACATGGGCTTCGCCATGCGCCATTTCGTCAACGGCAAGTCCGTCAGGGCGAAATCTCCGGCGGAAGTGCTTGAACCCGGCGACGTCATCTTCGTGCAGAAGAACGAGGGCTCCGACAACGCCTATAGCCTGCGCCAGGTGCCCGAGGTCGAAGGCGGCCTGGTTGCCATGGATCCGCATACCGGGCGTGTGTTGGCCATGGTCGGCGGCTTCTCCTACGCGCAGTCGGAGTTCAACCGCGCTACCCAGGCGATGCGCCAGCCGGGCTCCTCGTTCAAGCCGATCGTCTATTCGGCGGCGCTCGACAACGGCTACACGCCGGCTTCCGTGATCATGGACGGGCCGATCACCATCCAGAGCGGCAACACGACCTGGACGCCGAAGAACTATGACGGCACGGCCGCCGGCCCGGCCACCTTGCGCTCGGGCATCGAGAAGTCGCGCAACTTGATGACGGTGCGGCTGGCCAACGACATGGGCATGAAGCTGGTCGTCGAATATGCCGAGCGCTTCGGCGTCTACGATCATCTTGCGCCCTATCTGCCGATGGCTCTAGGCTCCGGCGAGACGACGGTCATGCGCATGGTGTCGGCCTATTCGATCATGGCCAATGGCGGCAAGTCGATCAAACCGTCGCTGATCGACCGCATCCAGGATCGCTACGGCAAGACCGTGTTCAAGCAGGACGAACGCGGCTGCGAGGGCTGCAACGCCGCCGAATGGAAGAACCAGCCCGAGCCGGAACTGGTCGACAATTCCGAGCAGGTGCTCGATCCGATGACCGCCTACCAGATCACCTCCATGATGGAGGGCGTGGTGCAGCGCGGCACCGGCGCCACCATCGCCGAGCTCGGCCGCCATATCGCCGGCAAGACCGGAACCACCAATGATGAGAAGGACGCCTGGTTCATCGGCTTCACGCCGAACCTCGTCGTCGGCCTCTATATGGGCTACGATACGCCGCGCGGCCTGGGCAAGGGGGCCACGGGTGGTGGCCTCGCCGCGCCGATCTTCAAGGACTTCATGCGCGTCGCGCTCGACGGCACGCCCAATGTCGACTTCCAGGTTCCGGAAGGCATGAAGCTGATCGCCATCAACCGCAAGACCGGCATGCGCGCGGCCGAAGGCGACCCCAACACCATCATCGAGGCGTTCAAGCCCGGCACCGGCCCGGCCGACAGCTATTGGGTCATCGGCATGGGCGCGGACGGCTCCAATGGTGCCGGCGGCGCGCTGTCGCCGCAGGCCAATCAGGCCATCCAGGACGGTGGCGGCGGCCTTTACTGACTTCCCCAGGTTTCGAATGGGCCGGCAGCTTAACGCCGGCCCATTTCGCTTTACAGGCGGCGGTGCCGTGCCTATGTATCGCGCCGATTCCAAAAAACGACAAGAACAGGACAGAACGAAGAGCCATGCGCGCGGAAACGCAGAACATTGTCGACGAGATCAGGCAGGCGATAACCCTGCTGAGGAGGCATCTTTGACTGGGATCCGGCCCTCAAGCGGCTTGAATATCTGAACTCGCGCGCGGAGGATTCCAGCCTCTGGAACGACCCCGCGGAAGCGCAGAAGCTGATGCGGGAGCGCCAGAGCCTCGATGAGGGAATCGCGGCGGTCAAAGGCCTGACCCAGGCGCTCGAGGACAATATCGGCCTGATCGAACTCGGCGAGGAAGAGGGCGACGAGGGCGTCGTCGCGGAAGCCGAAGCGGCGCTGCGTTCGATGCAGGGCGAGGCCAAGGCCCGTCAGGTCGAGACCCTGCTGTCGGGCGAGGCGGACGCCAACGACACTTATCTTGAAATCCATGCCGGAGCCGGCGGCACCGAGAGCCAGGACTGGGCGTCGATGCTCTTGCGCATGTACACGCGCTGGGCCGAGCGGCGCCGCTTCAAGGTCGAGGTGCTGGAAGTCCATGAAGGCGAAGAGGCCGGCATCAAGTCGGCCACCGTGCTTATCAAGGGGCACAACGCCTATGGCTGGCTGAAGACGGAATCCGGCGTTCACCGCCTGGTGCGCATCTCGCCTTACGACAGCAATGCGCGCCGCCATACCTCCTTCGCCAGCGTCTGGGTCTATCCCGTCATCGACGACACGATCGAGATCAACGTTTCGGAATCCGACGTGCGCATCGACACCTACCGTTCGTCCGGGTCGGGCGGCCAGCACGTCAACACCACCGACTCGGCGGTGCGTATCACCCACCTCGCGACCGGCATCGCAGTTGCTTGCCAAGCCGAACGCTCGCAGCACAAAAACCGGGCCAAGGCCTGGGAGATGCTGCGCTCGCGGCTCTACGAGGAAGAGCTGAAAAAGCGCGAGGCCGTGGCGAACGCCACCGAGGCGTCGAAGAGCGATATCGGCTGGGGCCACCAGATCCGTTCTTACGTCCTCCAGCCCTATCAGCTGGTGAAGGATCTGCGCACCGGCGTCGAAAACACCAGCCCGTCAAGCGTGCTCGACGGCGATCTCGACGAATTCATGGAGGCCTCGCTGTCGCATCGCATCGAGGGCGGTGCAGGTGAGGCGGTGGCGGACCTCGACTAGGTATTCCGAAAACTTTCCGCCGGGTGGCGGCTGGCAGGGGGTGAGACCTTGGCAAATCCGGAAAAGGCAGGTGCTCGTACGCTTGCCGGGCAATGCTTCTGCGGCACCGTCCGCTACGAGGTGACCGATGAATTCGCCTACGCGGTGAATTGCCATTGCTCGAACTGCCGCCGTACCACAGGGTCGGCTTCAAGCCCATTGCCGGCATCGCGCGCGACAAGTTTCATCTCACCGCGGGCGACGACAGGCTGCTGATCTATGGCGATGCCGGCGGCCACGACGCGCATTGCGGGCAGTGCGGCTCCCTGCTCTACTCCTTGGTGCGGGAGGGTGCCTACGTCCATGTTGCCATGGGGACCCTGACGGGCGATCCGAGCATTCGCCCAAGTGCACATATCTTCGTCGGTTCCAAGGCGCAATGGTTCACGATTACGGACGACCTGCCGCAATATCGTGAACATGTCACCGGCTGACGGTCGGAACTTCCGTCGGCAGAATTTCGTTCTTAGGCACCCCTGGTCGCAGGCTTGTCGTAGTTATTGTTAACCAAGTCGGCGCACCCTTTTCTGCGGCCGCTGCTGAACCCCGGTGCGATTCCGAGGGCACGCCCAGTTCTTGCGCCGGCCAAGGAATCAGCCCAGCATTTGGGCTGGGTATAGAAGCATGTATGGCCGGACGCGGCATATCTGCGACTGACGATCCGGCCACTGGGAAGACACGTTCCGGGAACGGGCAAGCGACAAAACGCTTGATGCTCGAAAGGAACGCTTCGATGTCTGCTGCCAAGTCAAGATCGGCCCGAGCCGTTCGCCCGGCCGGCCGGCTCCTGTTTTCCCTGTTCGCCACCTTCGGGACCATGATGCTGACCGCTACTGCCGTCGCGCACGACGCCAAACCTACGGCGGTGCTTCCGCAGGCCTGGAGCTATCCCTTTGCCTGCTGCGCCAACTACGACTGCAAGGAGGTGCCACAGACATCGATCGGCGAGCGGCCGGAAGGCTATGTAATAAAAGGCACCGGCGAGGTGGTCGCCTACAGCGACAAGCGGGTCAAGGATTCGCCTGATGGCGAATATCACTGGTGCGCGCACCAGGCCGGATTGGACGCCGGCAAGACCATCTGCCTGTTCGTGCCGCCGCCCTCTTACTAGGATTGCCGCGGCCAGGCAGTGCCGAAAGCAGGTGAGCTCTCGACCGGGCGCTGCCGCGCCTGTTGACGGTCGGTTGTCAGGACCACTTCTTTATGTTGGCTTGCTGCCACAGAAGTTCCGCGGCGTCTTCCGCACGGAACTGTGCGGGGCGGGCGGACAACGGAGAGATCCATGATCATCAAGGGAAGCTGCCACTGCAAGGCCACGACTTTCGAAGTCTCCGAAGCGCCGCAGACGGTGACGCAATGCACGTGCTCATTCTGCTCCAAGCGCGGGTCGCTCTGGGCCTATTACGTCCCGTCGCAATTCAAGCTCACCAGCCCGCCTAAGAACGTCTCCTTCTACCGCTGGGGCTCGAAAACCATAAAGCATGGTTTCTGCTCGACCTGCGGCTGCGGCACCTTCACCGAAACGCCGGACTGGTCGACGGGCCAGCCCGACTTCGACAACCCGAGGATCAGCGTCAACTCTCGCCTGTTCGACGACTTCGACTTGGACAGGGTCGAAGTGGTGGTGATCGACGGCAAGAACCTCTGGTAGCTTTGCCGTTCCGCTTTTTGCCGCAATTCATGGTACAACGCGTGCGGAAGGGCTGATTTGGCGCGGCTGCAACGGCCGCGATTTGGAGAGGGACAATCTTATGAAGAAGACCGTGCTCGTCGCCGTGGCGACGGCTGTGCTCGTGAGCGCCTGCACCACCACCGATCCGTATACCGGCGACCAGAAGATCTCCAACACCGCGGCCGGCGCCGGCCTCGGCGCGTTGGCGGGTGCCAGCCTTGGTCTGCTGGCCGGCGGCAACGACCGCCGCAACGCGCTGATCGGTGCGGGCATCGGCGCCCTTGCCGGCGGCGCGATCGGCGCGACGATGGACCAGAACGAGGCCGAGCTTCGCCGTCAGCTGCGGGGCACCGGCGTCAGTGTCACCCGCAGCGGCGACCAGATCATTCTCAACATGCCGTCCGACATCACCTTCAACGTCGACCAGGATGCGGTGAAGCCGGGCTTTTATCCGGTGCTGAACTCGGTGGCGCTGGTGCTGAACAAGTTCCGCCAGACGACCGTCGACGTCTTCGGCCACACCGACTCGACCGGCGGCGACGAGCACAATTTCGACCTGTCGCAGCGCCGTGCGCTGGCCGTCGCCAACTACCTGTCGGGCCAGGGCGTCGATTCCCGCCGCTTCGCCGTCACCGGCTTCGGCAAGACACGTCCGGTTGCTTCCAACGCGACGGCTGCCGGTCGCGCCCAGAACCGTCGCGTCGAGATCCAGCTGTCGCCGCTGACCTGATAGAAGCTGCTGCCAGGAGAACTACTCTACTATGCAAAACGGCCCCGCGAGGGCCGTTTTGTTTTTGACCTCGAGATGGGAAAAGGCGTCGGGGCCTTAGCTAGTTCTAATTGATGCCTTTCCATCGCCTTGGAAAGGACTAGCATCGACGCTGTCCAGCGGGGACGAGGCGGTACAACCGGCCGCGCAATCAGCATTTTTCCGCCTCGGTCTTGCACGGCCAGTTCAAGAATCTGGGAGGAATGCATGACAAGAACGACTCGCCTTGGGCGCTGCGGCGTCCTCGTTTTAACTGGCCTCTTGGGCGCATGGGTTGGAGCCGCCACGGCCCGGGCCGAAGACGCCAACAAGGCCGACATCGAAGCTCTGAAAAAATCGCTGGCCAAATATGAGGACTACACGGCCGCCGTTCGCGACCTCTATCTGTCGACCGTCGGCTGCGTCTATTACTCGGGCGAGAAGATTCCGGGCACGATGGAATATCCGAAGGGCGCCATGGGCATCCATTTCGTCAACGTTCCGAGCGTCGGCCAGAAGCTCGACCCGATGAAGCCCAACGTGCTCATTTACGAACCGACCAAGAAAGGCTTGAAGCTGGTCGCCGTAGAATGGCTGGTGCCCTTGACGCCGGATGTCAAGGAACCACCGAGCCTATTCGGCCAGAAATTCATGGGTCCGATGGAGGGGCATTATCCGCTCATCCCGAAGGAGTTCGTCCATTACGATCTTCACGCCTGGCTGTTCAGGGACAATCCGAACGGCATGTTCAGCCCGACGAACCCGAAGGTGAAATGCAGCGACGCCGAGTTTCCGATGCTGGAGAAGCCGACCAAGATGATGCCCGGGCCGATGTAAGCGGCAGCAGGACAATCCCGGCAAAGCGCTTGTATCCTTCGAGCGAAACGGCAGTAGAGGAACGGCCCCATTCGGGGCCGCCTCGTTGTTGCCGACGCGGTATTGAGGTCAGACCTTCGCGACGATGCGCATGAAGGCGGGCACGTCATCGCCGAAGCCGACGGTCGCGTCGTCCTCTTCATGACGGTGGCGGCCAGGGCGGTTGTGGTCGCGCTGAGGACGGGAAGCCCCGCGCTGCTCGTTGCGGTTGTCGGAACCCTTGCGGTCGTTCTCGGAACGGATCGCATCCTTGCGGGCGCGGCGCTCGGCAATATCGGCAATCTCGGCCACCGGCTGCTCTTCGCGTGCTGTCTCCGGCGTCTCGTCGTCGCTGTGCCTGGCGTGGCGGTCCGCGCCTTTCTTGCGCTCGCCACGGCCCTTGCGGTCCTCGTCCTTGCGACCGGCGCGCCGCGGCGCGCCGCGGCCACGGCGAGGCGCTTCTTCGCCTTCGCTCTCGGCGACCGTCGACAGGTCGCCGTCATGCCATTCGATCTTGGTGCCAATCAGCTTTTCGATGGCGTCGACATATTTGGTGTCGGAGCGCGTCGCGATGGTGAAGGATTTTCCCGAGCGGCCGGCCCGGCCGGTGCGCCCGATACGGTGGACATAATCCTCTGCATGAATCGGCACGTCGTAGTTGAAGACGTGGCTGACGTCTGGAATATCGAGGCCGCGGGCGGCGACGTCCGAGGCGACGAGGTAACGCAGCTTGCCATCGCGGAAATTGGCAAGCATCTGCATGCGGGCGCGCTGATCCATGTCGCCATGCAGCGCGCCGGCGTCGAAATCATGCTTCAGCAGCGAGCGGAAAAGCTCCGATACTTCGACCTTGCGGTTGCAGAAGATGATGGCGTTCTTCAGATCGGACTCTTCGGCCCGCATGAGATTGCGAAGCGTCTCGCGCTTGTCCCACGGCTTGGAGCCTGACTTCACCAGGCGCTGCGTGATGCTGGTCGCGGTGGAAGCGGCTCTGGATACCTCGACGCGCACCGGCGCATGCAGGAATTTTTCGGTGAGCTTGGTGATTTCCGGCGGCATGGTCGCCGAGAAGAACAGCGTCTGGCGCGTGAACGGGATCATCTCGCAGATGCGCTCGATATCGGGGATGAAGCCCATATCGAGCATCCGGTCGGCCTCGTCGATGACGAGGATCTCCACGCCGTTGAGCAAGAGCTTGCCGCGCTCGCGGTGGTCGAGCAGCCGGCCGGGCGTGGCGATCAGCACATCGGCGCCGCGCTCCAGCTTCTTGTCCTGCTCCTCGAAGGAGACGCCGCCGATCAGCAGCGCGATGTTGAGCTTGTGGTTCTTGCCGTATTTGACGAAGTTTTCCTCGACCTGGGCGGCGAGCTCGCGTGTCGGCTCGAGGATCAGCGTGCGCGGCATGCGGGCACGCGCACGGCCCTTTTCCAGCCGGGTCAGCATCGGCAGCACGAAGGAAGCGGTCTTGCCGGTGCCTGTCTGGGCAATGCCCAGCACATCCTTGCCGAGCAGCGCATGCGGAATGGCGCCGGACTGGATCGGGGTAGGCTTGGTGTAGCCGGCATCGGTGACTGCGGAGAGGACCTTCGGCGACAGGCCGAGGTCTGTGAACGTCAACGCTTCTTGAGCGGTCTGAGTGTCTGCGGACAAGTTGTGGCTGTCTTTGGCTGGTTCGGGAAAAATCGCAACACGCGTTGCGGCGGGCGCCGCGCGCCTGCAAGATCGGGTTGCAGTTAGGCGCAAGTCCGCGATTTGTCAACAGAAACGGCCGGGAATCCGGCGGATTGTGAACACGTAACCTTAATTGCGATGCTTAATCGGGGTTATTGTCTTCTACCGGCTCAATAGCGGAATTGCTCGGCAAGAATACGCTCGTTCCATGAATGATTGGGATCGAACAGCAACGTCGCCGTCGCGGTCGGCGATTCCCGCACCGTGACAGAGGCGATCGCTTTGACCTCGGTGTGGTCGGCGGCTGCGTTCACCGGGCGCTTTTCCGATTCCAATATGTCGAAGCGCACGATCGCTTTGTTGGAGAGCAGCGCGCCGCGCCAGCGCCGGGGCCGGAAGGGGCTGACCGGCGTCAGCGCCAAAAGCGGCGCGTCGAGCGGAAGGATCGGCCCGTGCGCCGACAGATTGTAGGCTGTCGAACCAGCGGGCGTCGCGATCATGACGCCGTCGCAGTTCAATTCCTCCAGCCGCACCTGCTCGTCGACGGTGATGCGTATTTTCGCCGTCTGATAGGACTGGCGCCAAAGCGCCACTTCGTTGATCGCCAGCGCCGAGATCATTTCGCCCTCGTGAGTCACCGCCTGCATCTCCAGCGGGCGGATCGTCTCGGATACGGCTTTCGAAATGCGTTCATCGAGGCCGCCGGCGCGATATTCGTTCATCAGGAAGCCGATGGTGCCACGGTTCATCCCGTAGACCTTCTTGCCCGTGCTCATCGTGTCGCGCAGCGTCTGCAGCAGGAAGCCGTCACCGCCGAGCGCGATGATGATCTCCGCCTCGGCGACAGGTATTTGCCCATAGCGCGCCGACAAGGTTTCCAGCGCCGCGCGGGCGTCGTCGGTGTCGGAAGAGACGAAGGCGAAACGGCTGGTTTCTTTGCTCATGGATCCCGAACGGCGACCGCTACCGCCTGCCGGTCGCGCAGGCGACGGCGTAGCATGCGCCGACCGCATCTGCAAAGGGCGGTGCGCCCCGCCATGCGGATAGGCGTTGGCGCTCGCGCTTCGTGACAGCCATGCAACGAATGTGATGGCTGCAATGGTTAAGACCAGGGTTAAACACTCGTAAAGCCGGATCGATCATGTTAGCCGGCAGTGGATGGGTTGGCGGGGGCTGGCCAGTCGAGAGACCTATCTATTGCCAGTGACGCGTCTGATCATAGTCTTCCTGATGATGGGAAGTTTCGCCCTCATGTTCGCCGAGCTTGTGCGCCACTCGGAGGAGATGAGCCAGCGGCCGCATCCGACGGCCTCCCGCTGCGGCGACGCCGCCGGGATGCCCTGTCCGCAAAGGGCGCTTTAAAGCGCTAGCGGTTCTGCAGCAGGTGACAGCCCGCCTGCCGCTTCTGCGCAAGATACTCGTCGATCAACTGGCGGTAGCGCACCTTGCCGAAGCTCGGGAAATGGCCGCCATGCACGACCGAGACGTCGAGGTCGCGCATGGCAAGCAGCGTCTCGACATAGTCGCCGATATCGGAGTGGTAGACGTCGTCGATCAGCGGCCCGTCATAGACGATGTCGCCGGACAAGAGGATGCGGGTCTTTCGCTCGTAGAGCGCGATTCCGCCGGGTGAGTGGCCAGGCGTGTGGATGACCTCGAAGGCACGATCGCCGAGATCGACAACGTCGCCATGCTCAAGCAGCCGGTTGGCCGGCGCAGGCGGGATGCGGTAGCTGGCCGTATCCCATCCGTCGGGCATGCCGTCGAACATATCGTCAGTCGCGTAGCGGTCGGCGACCGTCCGCTCGTTGCGCGGATCGGCGAGGATCTGGGCTTCAGCCGAATGCACGCAGCGATCCGGAAATTCGTGGTGGCAGCCGATGTGGTCGAAATGCGTGTGGCTGGCGACGCAGACAAGCTTGCGTTCGGTGACCAGCGGCACATGGCGCCGCAGGCTGAAATGGCCGAGGCCGGTATCGAACAAAAGATCGCCGTCGCGGCCGCGCACATGCCAGATGTTGCAGCGGAAGAACGGCTTTATCCATGGCTCATGGATGAGCGTGACGTCGTCGCTCATGCGGATGCTCTCGTACCAGTCCGGAGCCTCGATGACCGGAAGCATGCTCATTGGATCAGTCCGCCAGCAGGATGATGTCTTGAGCGTCGCATGAAACCGCGACCGTGTCGCCGGCCTGGACGGTCGCGGGAGCTGGTGCCTTGGCGATGAACTGCAATGCAGGATCCTGCGCCGAGGTGGCGAGCACCCGCTTGAAGCTCCCTTGGAAGACGACGTCGCTCACTCTGGCGGTGCCGAGCGCAACGTCGCCTTTCGCTCCCGCAAGGATGAGGTGCTCGGGCCGGATGGCAAGCGCCACAGCCGCGCCAGCCGGCGCCGTGCCGGGCAGCGAGATCGGCCCGAGCCTGGTCGCCACTGCGAAGCGTCCATCCTGTGTTTCGCCGGCTTTGCCGGCAAGAATCGTGCTTTCGCCCATGAAGGTCGCCGAGAAGCGAGTCTTCGGCCGCGCATAGACCCGCTCGGGCGGTCCTTCGTCCTCGATGCGCCCGTCATTCATCACCACGCAATGGTCAGCCAGGGCCATCGCTTCTTCCTGGTCGTGCGTGACATGGACGAATGCGGTGCCGACCCGCTTCTGGATCGCTTTCAACTCGTCCTGCATCTGCCGGCGCAGCTTAAGATCCAGCGCGCCGAGCGGCTCGTCGAGCAACAGCACCGCCGGCTCGATGACCAGCGCGCGCGCCAGCGCCACGCGCTGGCGCTGGCCACCGGAGAGCTGGTGCGGCTTCTTGTCGAAGGAGTCTGCAAGCCCGACGAGGGCGAGCGCTTCGCGCGCCTTTGCCATCCGCGTCGCGCCATCGACGCCCTGCATGCGCAGCCCGAAGCCGACATTCTTACCGACGCTCATATGCGGGAACAGCGCGTAGTCCTGGAAGACGGTCGTCGTCGGGCGCTTGGCCGGCGGCACGGCGGTGCAATCCGCGCCGCGAATGAACACCTTGCCTTCGCTGGGGGTGACGAAGCCGCCAAGGATCGAAAGCAGCGTCGTCTTGCCGGAGCCGGACGGGCCGAGGAGGATCGTGTAGCTGCCGGGCTCGATCGCGAGCGAGACGTTCTTCAAAACGCGAAGGTGGCCGAAACGATGCGAGACGTTGCGGATGTCGACCAATGGGGCGCTCATGCCGGCTTTCTCCGCAGCAGGGTCAATTCGAACAGCACCACGAGCACAATGGAAACCGCAAAGACCAGCGAGCCGACCGCATTGGTCTTGGGATTGAGGCCGGAGCGCAAGAGGTTCCAGATCTCGACCGGGAGCGTCGTCTCGAATCGGGTGAGCAGGAAGGAGATGACGAACTCGTCCCAGGAGAAGGTCATCGACAGGAAGAAGCCGGCGAAGATCGCCGGCGCCATGACCGGCACCGTGATCATCAGCAGCACCTTCCATTCGGGAGCGCCGAGGTCGCGCGCGGCGCGCTCGATGTTGATCTGGTGGTCGCCCATCTGGCTGTAGATGACGGCGAAGCAGAGCGGCAGGTTGATTACCACATGACCGATGCCGGCGGCGATGAGCGATTTCGGCACGCCGGCCCGGTTGAACAGCACCAGCAGCCCCATGCCGATGATCAGATAGCTGACGGTGAGCGGCAGCGTGATCAGCCCGCGCAGCAGGGCCGAGCCCGGCAGCACGAAGCGCGCGAAACCCCAGGCGGAAAGGAAGCCGAGCGTGACGGATGCGAGCGAGGACAGCACCGCCACCAGCAGCGAATTGACCAGCGCGGACGTCAGCCGCGCATCGGACAGCACCGCCTGGTACCAGCGCAGCGACGGGCCGGTGAAAGGCGGGATGGGGAAAGAGGTCGCCTGCAGCGAGAACAGTATCAGCACGACCACCGGCAGGAAGATGAAGCCGTAGACGGCGATCGCGTAGAGCCAGGCAGCGAGGCGAACGGCAGCACGCATGGTCAAGCCCGCTCGATCTTCAGCCAGCGGGCGCAGGCGAGATAGGCGACGGTGACGACGGCCATCAGGATGATCGAAAGCGCCGAGGCCAGCGGAAAATCGCCGCGCCGGCCGATCTGCATCATGACCAGCTGCGGCATGACCAGCTCGTTGTTGCCGCCGAGGATCTGCGGCGTGATGTAGTCGCCGATGCAGAGTACGAAGGTGAGGAAAGCCCCGACCATGATACCGGGCAGGGTCAGCGGCAGCACGACATGCAGGAAGGTCCGCACCGGCCCGGCACCGAGGTCGGCGGCCGCCTTGCGATAGCTCGGGCTGAGTTGTTTCAGATTGGCGAAGATGGTGAGCGTCAGCAGCATGATGAAGAAGTGGACGAAGCCGGTGACGGTAGCGAACCGAGTGTTCGCAAGCTGCAGCGGCTCCGCGACTAAGCCGGTGCCGGTGAGCGCCCGATTGATGACGCCGTTCTGCGCCAGCACGAGCAGCCAGGAATAGGAGCGCACGACGTAAGACGTCCAGAACGGCAGCACGGCGAGCATCAGTGCCAATCGCTGCCAGCGCTCCGGTACTTGTTCGGCGAGGATCCAGGCGAATGGGTAGGCGAGCACGATCGAAATCACGGTGACGTTTGCGGTCACCTGCAGCGAGTTCACCATCGCCCGCCAGTAGGATGGATCGGTGAAGAACTGGCTGTAATTGGCCAAAGTGAAGCCGCCGCCTTCATGCGCCGTCAGGCTCGACAATCCCATGGCGACGAAGGGCAGCACGAAGAACAGAAGCGTCCACGCCAGCGCCGGCGTGACCAGCGCCCAGGGCAGGGCACGCGGGCTACCTCCGGAACCGCTCATCGGCCGATTACTGCGCCTGCAGCATTTCGGTCCACATGTCCTGCATCTTCTTGTCGAGATCGGCGTTCGGCGCCGGATAGGCCTGGGCGCGGGCGAGGAAGCCGGGCTGCTCGTCGAAGCGCAGGATCTTCTTCTGCTCCTCGGTGAGCGCTGCCTTCTTGTTGGACGGCATGCCCCAGTAGCAGGAGGAGGTGGCAAGGCGCGCCTGGCCTTCCGGGCTCAGAATGTACTGGATGAATTTTAGCGCCATGTCCTTGTTCTTGGATTCCTTGAACATGGCGAGCGACTGCGACCACAGCACCGCGCCTTCCTTGGGGATCGAGAAGTCGAGCGCCGGGTTTTCCTTGGCGAGCCCCGCAGTCACCCACTCGCCGCCGCCGACAAGGACGTCCACCTCGCCGGTCGCAAGCGCGGTCTGGCTGGCGGTGACTTCGCCGACCAGCTTGGCGTTGGCCTTCATCTTGAGCAGCTCGGCTTTGAGAGCGGGCAGGTCTGCCTCGGAGAGGTCGGCGGTCTTCTTGCCGATGGCCAGAGCCGCCATGCCGATGACCGGCAGGTAATAGTCGTAGATCGCGATCTTGCCCTTGTATTTGTCGCTGGTCAGCGAAGCCAGCGACTGCATGTCGGCCGGATCGACCTTGGTCTTGTTGAAGCCGATCGTGTTGTAGCCGAACTTTTCGGTGATGCCGTAGCGCTTGCCGTCGACCACGGTGGACTTGTCCATCTTCACCTCCGGAAAGAGGTCGGCGAAAGGCAACTTGTCCTCCGGCAGCGGCTCGAACAGGCCTTTCTCGACACCGCGCGGCACGTCGATGGAATCAATCACCATCACGTCCCAATCGCCCGGCTGCGACTGATCGACGATCGCGAGCCCTGCGCCTGTGCCCTCGAATTCCTTGACGTTGACCTTGACGTTGTTGGCCTCCTCGAAGGGCTGCAGCAGCGCCGGATCGGAGTGGTCGCACCAGATCAGCGCGTTGAGATCGGCGGCCTGAGCGCCGCCAGCGGCGAGCAGTGCCACAGCAGCGCAGGCGGCTCCGAGACGGGACTTCAGGCTGGAAAGCGGATTCCGGACAGTCATCGAGTGTTCTCCCTGCCTTGCTGGCTTGTTGAGGAAAAGTTGAACCAATTCTAAAATTGAGTCAATTATGATTTTGTGGCAGAGAGGCCGATATGAGCGGATTGCGCGCACGGCAGAAGGCGGACAGGCACCGCCGCATCATCGATGCGGCGACGGAGCTTTTCCGTGAGGCCGGCTATGAAGGCGCCAAGATCGAGGCCATAGCTGCGCAGGCAGAGGTCTCGATCGGCACAATCTACAATTACTACCAGAACAAGGGTGACATCCTCGGCGCCATCGTGGCTATGGAGGTCAACGAGGTGCTGAATGCTGGGCAAGGCGTGGTCGGCAGCCCGCCGGCCGATGTCGGCGACGCGCTCGACAGGCTGATCGGCATCTATATCGAGCACTCGCTGAATTACCTCAGCAAGGAGATGTGGCGGCAGGCGATGGCAATCTCGACCCAATTGCCCGACAGCCCTTTCGGCCAGGCCTATACCGCGCTCGACCGCGCCTTGACCGAACAGATCCGGGCGCTGATCGCCCGCCTGCAGGAGATCGGCCTGGTGCGGTCAGACATCGATGGCCCGGCGGTGGGCGAGTTGATCTTCAACAACATGAACATGATGTTCATCGAGTTCGTGAAGCGCGACGAGGCGAAAATCCCGGAGCTGCGCGCGGCGATAAGGCGGCAGAACCGGATCTTGGTGGCTGCGATCGGCGTATAGAAGATCAAGAGCGAGCAGGTAGAGGGCTTTCAGCAAAGCGCCGCGGCCGAATTACTCAGTGACGGTTGATCAGCCACAGAATGGTCGAGAGAACGACACTGATCAGTATTCCCGTGGTGATGGGAACGTAGAGCCTGAAATTCTCGCGCTCGATCACGATATCACCGGGCAACCTGCCGAGGCCGATCCTGGTCACCCATGGCCACAGCAGGCCAGCGGCAACTATGCTGAGGCCAATGACGATCAGAGTTCGCGACATGGCAGCACCTGCCGGAAATAGCGCATTGCCAGAATATAGTGATGCTCGAAAGCTGGCAGAGCGAAGGATGGTGCCCCCGGCAGGGATCGAACCCGCGACCTTCGGTTTACAAAACCGCTGCTCTACCAGCTGAGCTACAAGGGCACGGCGCTCCGGTAGCACATTTCGTGCGCCAGTAAAGACAAAACTCCGTTTTGAGTTGCTAATGGACCGCTTGGCTTAGCCGGCATGCTGAAAAGCGGCGCGCCGCTTCCTATCTCTCTCTCGGGTGCAATCGCGTCGAACGGGGTGTCGCATGATCAGATTCGTCATCATCCTGCCGCTCATCGTCGTGACCTCGCTTCTCCTGATGAAGGCCGTCAGCGATCTGAAGAAGGCCAACATCGACTGGACGGGCGTCACCACGATCATCGGCTTCATCGTGCTCGCCTTCTGGCTGCGGCACGTCACGGGAATGGGGTGAGGAGAGTGAATGGTGAATGGTGAAAGGCGGCGTTTTCTGGACCATTGGCTATTCACCATCCACTATTTACCCAATCCATCGAACCTTTTGCCGCCGCTCCGCCACAACTGATCGCCAGAGGCGAATGGTCGCCTCGATCAAGGATAAGGGCAGTTCCGAAAGATTTGAGCCGCTTCCGGCCACTCAAAAAAATCAGAAAAAAACTTCGAACCTTTTCCGCGCTGCAACGACAGATGATCAAGAGGCGGATGGATCGCCTCGGTCAGGAAACCAAGGAGATCATCATGTTCAAGCGCACGCTCGTTTCGACCCTTATCGCCACCTCTGTTGCCGCCGGCACGCTGGCCGGCACCGTCCAGCCTTCGGCCGCTCACGACCATCATCACCGCCGCGAGCTCGGCATCGGCATCGCCGCCGGCGTGGGCGGCTTCGTCCTGGGCAACCTGCTCGCCCAGCAGCCGCGTACGGTCTATGTCGAGGATGGCTACCACGGTTCCTGGCATGTTCGCCGCTGCATGGCCCGCTATGCCAGCTACGATCCGGGCTCGAACACCTACATCGGCTACGACGGCTATCCGCATTACTGCCGCCTCTGAGAGCAATTCCAGGAAAAGCGCATAGCGGTTTTCCGTCCGGAATTGCGTAAAACAAATAAAACAGAGGAGAGCCACCGTCTCGCAACCGGAAAGGGGGCTTCGCGGCCCCTTTTTCGCCTGGTGCTAGGAGGTCTTGGCCTCGATCGCCAATCCCGCGCTGCGGCAGGCGCCGGCAACAGCAAGCCCGGCATTCGGCGATTCACCGCTCATCGCGACAAGTTCGAAGCTGTTTCCAGCATCCGGGTAGACCTTGGCAATGAAGGTTTTGCCGTCGCTGGAGCCGCCGGCTGAGCGCTTGTCGTCGACAAAGCCGCAAACCACGATCTCCTGGCGGCCGTTCAACGTCCGCTCACCGGCAAGCATCGCCCCGAACTTCGCCGAGACTGGATCCTTCAAGTGCTGGCGGACGCCGGCGGTAATGATCTCCTCGAGGGCGAGCGAGATCGGTATGGAATCGACGCGCTGCCGGTTCGAGTCCGGCACCGGTGTCGTGGCGGCGCATCCGCAAAGTGAAGCGGCGAGCAAGAGTTGAACCGTTTTCAGCATCCCCGCCCTTTCGCATGCATTCGAACGTCGCGGCAAGATGGCAGGGCCTATCAGCCGACGGTGTACAGCGATACGTTTAGTCTGGCCCGCTTCGAGATAGCGGCCAAGAGCGCGCTGCCCGGCGCATGACGCCGGGGTCATGCGCAAACAAAAGCTGTCGTAGTCAGTAGGCTTTCACGCCGCCAATCATCTTCGTCACCTCGGCCGCGGCTTCGCGCACCAGCGGGCCGATCTCCGCCAGGCGCTCCGGCGTGACCCGCACCGTCGGGCCGGACACGGAAACGCCGCCGATCGGCTCGCCGAACTCGTTGAAGATGGCGGCGGCGACGCAGCGCATGCCGGGATGGCGTTCCTCGTCGTCGACCGACCAGCCGCGATGCTTGATGGTCGCCAGATCGTGAGCCAGCGCCGAGATGTCGGACAGCGTCTTGTCGGTGTAGCGTTGCAGGCCGGCCTTGCGCAGGATGGCGGCGACCCGCTCCGGCTCGAGATGCGCCAGCACCGCCTTGCCGATGCCCGACGCATGGAAGGAACTGCGCGTGCCCGGCCGGAAGAAGGCGCGGATCGCCTGATGCGTCTCGACCTGACTTACGAAAACCACGCAATCGTCTTCGGCGACGCCCAGATTGGCGGTCTCGCCGGTCTTTTCCATCAGTTCCTGCATGACGATGCGGGCGCGGTCGACCAGCTTGCGGCGGCGCAGGAAGGCGGCGCCCATGCGGTAGGTCTCGACGCCGATCGACCAGAGCTGGTCGGTCGAGTCGAACTCGACCATGCCGTGGTTCTCCAGCGTCGTCAGCATGCGGTAGGCCGTTGAGGCGGCGATGCCGCTGCGCGCCGCGATCTCGCTCAAGGACAAGCCGCTGGCGTCCGCGACGATCGCCAGGATGCGCAGCGCGCGGTCGAGCGACTGCACCGAAGCCGCTTCCTGCGGGCCGTTGAAGGCACGCGGACGGCCGCGTTGGCGTTTTTCTGTGGTTTCCATGCACGCATTCTCCGCAATTTCGCGCGGAGCACAATGAAAAAGTTTTTCACTGGCTGCCGTAGCGATTTTCTGGAAAGGAAAAGATCAGTGAATTCAGCAATGTACAACAGTGTTCTAGAAATGAAAAAATATTCTGAAAAAATTGAAAAATCGAGAATGCGCTGGCATTCTGAAGCCAACCAACGAAGTGGAGGCTGAACATGGCCAGGATGCGCGCTATCGACGCGGCGGTTCTCGTTCTAGAAAAGGAAGGCATCACCAATGCCTTCGGCGTGCCGGGCGCGGCGATCAACCCGCTCTATTCGGCGCTGAAGGCGCGCGGTACCATCCGCCACGTTCTCGCGCGCCATGTCGAGGGCGCCTCGCACATGGCTGAAGGGTTTACCCGCGCCAAGGCCGGCAATATCGGGCTCTGCATCGGCACCTCAGGTCCGGCCGGCACCGATATGATCACCGGGCTCTATTCCGCCTCGGCGGATTCCATTCCCATCCTCTGCATCACCGGGCAGGCGCCGCGCGCTCGCCTCAACAAGGAGGATTTCCAGGCCGTCGACATCGCTTCGATCGCAGCACCCGTCGCCAAATGGGCCGTCACCGTCATGGAACCCTATCTGGTGCCGATGGCGCTGCAGAAGGCGTTCCACCTGATGCGCTCCTCGCGACCGGGCCCGGTGCTGATCGACCTGCCGCTCGATGTGCAGCTTGCCGAGATCGAATTCGACATCGAGGCCTATGAGCCGCTGGTTCCCTTCAGGCCGGCAATGACGCGCGCCCAGGCCGAAAAGGCTTTGGCGATGCTCAACCAGGCGCAAAAGCCGCTGATCGTCGCCGGCGGCGGCATTATCAACGCCGATGCTTCCGATTTGCTGATCGAGTTCGCCGAAGTCACCGGCGTGCCGGTCATTCCGACGTTGATGGGCTGGGGCGCGATCCCCGACGATCACCGGCTGATGGCCGGCATGTGCGGCCTGCAAACCTCGCACCGTTACGGCAACGCGACAATGCTTGAGGCCGACTTCGTCTTTGGCATCGGCAACCGCTGGGCCAATCGCCACACCGGGTCGGTCGACGTGTACACGAAGGGCAAGAAATTCATCCATGTCGACATCGAGCCCACTCAGATCGGCCGCGTCTTCGCGCCGGATCTCGGCATCGTCTCGGATGCGGGCGCGGCGCTGAAGATGCTGCTCGACGTCGCCACCGAGTGGCGTACGGCCGGCAAGCTGCGCGACTGGTCGGGCTGGGCGAAGGAATGCCAGCAGCGCAAGAAAACCATGAAGCGCAAGACGCATTTCGAGCAGGTGCCGCTGAAGCCGCAGCGCGTCTACGAGGAGATGAACAAGGCGTTTGCCCGGGACACGACTTACGTGACCACGATCGGCCTGTCGCAGATCGCCGGCGCGCAATTCCTGCATGTCTACAAGCCGCGCAACTGGATCAATTGCGGCCAGGCAGGCCCGCTCGGCTGGACGCTGCCGGCCGCGCTCGGCGTGCGCGCCGCCGATCCCGATCGCGCCATCGTCGCGCTCTCCGGCGACTACGACTTCCAGTTCATGATCGAAGAGCTGGCGGTCGGCGCGCAGCACAAGCTGCCTTACATCCACGTCGTCGTGAACAACGCCTATCTCGGGCTGATCCGCCAGGCGCAGCGCGGCTTCTCGATGGACTACGAGGTGAGCCTCGCCTTCGAGAACGTCAACCGGGCAAACGATCCCGAGGCCGGCTACGGCGTCGACCATGTCGCGGTCGCCGAGGCGATGGGCTGCAAGGCGGTTCGCGTGCGCAAGCCGGAAGAGTTCGCCGGCGCCTTCAAAGAGGCTGAGCGGCTGATGAAGGAACACCAGGTCCCGGTCGTTCTCGAATTCATCCTTGAACGTGTCACCAACATTTCCATGGGCACCGAAATCGACAAGATCACCGAATTCGAGGAGCTTGCCGAAAGCCACGAGGATGCGCCGACGGCGATCGTGATGCTCGATTGAGGTCCGGCGGAAAGAAGGAGCAAAAAGAATGCCGCGTTTTTCAGCCAATCTTTCGATGCTCTTCGGGGAGCACGAATTCCTAGATCGTTTCGATGCCGCTGCCCGCGCCGGCTTCAAGGGCGTCGAATATATCGGGCCGTACGACCATGCGCCGGACGTTGTTGCCGCTCGCCTCAAGAAGAACGGCCTGACGCAGGTTCTCTTCAACCTGCCGGCCGGCGACTGGGCAAAGGGCGAGCGCGGCATTGCCGTGCTGCCCGACCGCGTGCCTGAATTTCGCCAGGGCGTCGCCAAGGCGATCACTTATGCGCACGCGGTTGGCTGCGAGCAGGTCAACTGCCTCGCCGGCATCGCGCCGCAGGGTGCCGATCGCACTGCTTTGGAAAACGTCTTTGCCGAAAATCTCGCTTTCGCGGCCGAAAAGCTGGAGCAGGCCAGCATCAAGCTGCTGATCGAGCCGATCAACACTCGCGACATTCCGGGCTTCTTCCTGAATTATACCGATCAGGCGCTGGCGCTGATCGACCGCATCGGCTCGAAGAACCTGTTCCTGCAATACGACATTTATCACATGCAGATCATGGAGGGGGATCTCGCCCGTACCATCGAGGCAAACCTTGGCCGCATCGCGCATATCCAGCTTGCGGACAATCCCGGCCGTCACGAGCCGGGGACGGGCGAGATCAATTATCCCTTCCTCTACGACCATATCGACCGGCTCGGCTATTCCGGCTGGATCGGCGCCGAATACAAACCGAAGGCCGGCACGGAGGTGGGACTCGGCTGGTTCCGGCAGTTCGCCGGGCAGGGGAGTGCGGCGGCTTAGGCGCTTCTCAACCAGCCTCGGCGCTGCCCCTCACCCTTACCCTCTCCCCGTGAAAAACGGGGGAGAGGGGGGTCGCCAGCGCTGGAGCTTGTCCTCCTTCTCCCCATCCTTCACAGGGAGAAGGTGCCGGCAGGCGGATGAGGGGCGGCGCCAGCCTTCGATCCATTCGGACAAAGATCTTCAGGAGACCGCAAAATGGAAACCATCGGCTTCATTGGCCTCGGCATCATGGGCGCGCCGATGGCGGGGCATCTGCTCGACGCCGGCTACCCGGTCATCGCCAGTGACCATCGCTCGAAGCCGCCAGCCGCTCTCGCGGCCAAGGGGCTGAAGACCGTCACCGGCCACGATGCGGTGGCCAGCGCCGCCGGCATCATCATCACCATGGTGCCCGACACGCCGCAGGTGGCGGATGTGCTGTTCGGCGAAAACGGCGTCGCTTCAGCTCTGTCGAAAGGCAAGCTCGTCATCGACATGAGCTCGATCTCGCCGATCGCCACCAAGGACTTCGCCAAGAAAATCAACGATCTCGGCTGCGACTATCTCGACGCGCCGGTATCCGGCGGCGAGGTCGGCGCCAAGGCAGCCTCGCTTACCATCATGGTTGGCGGCGAGGAAGAGGCGTTCGAGCGCGCCAGGCCGGTGTTCGAGAAGATGGGCAAGAACATCACGCTGGTCGGCCCGAACGGCGTCGGCCAGACCACCAAGGTCGCCAACCAGATCGTCGTGGCGCTCACCATCGAGGCGATCGGCGAAGCCCTGGTCTTCGCCTCGAAGGCCGGCGCCGATCCTGCAAAGGTTCGCCAAGCCCTGATGGGCGGTCTCGCCGCCTCGCGCATCCTCGAAGTGCATGGCGAGCGCATGATTAAGCGCACCTTCGCGCCCGGTTTCCGCATCGAACTGCACCAGAAGGACCTCAACCTCGCGCTGGAAGGCGCCAAGGCGCTCGGCGTTGCGCTCCCCAACACCTCGACGACGCAGCAACTGTTCAATTCCTGCGCCGCCAATGGTGGGGCGAAGGAGGATCACTCGGCGCTGGTCAGGGCGCTGGAGCGGATGGCGGGCCACGAAGTGGCCTAGAAGCGAATAGCGAATGGGGAGTAGCGAATAGGGATTGCAGGCCGACGGGCCGCCGTGTTTCGGCTATTCGCTATTCGCTATTCGCTATTCGCTATTCGCTATGAATTTTCGCGCCGCATAAAGGCTCACCGCCGCGGCATTCGACACGTTGAGCGAGCGGATGGCGCCGGGCATGTCCAGGCGGGCAAGCGCCGTCACCGTCTCGCGCGTCTTCTGGCGCAGGCCCTTGCCCTCCGCCCCCAGAACCAGCGCAATTTTTCCTCCGGCGAAGCTCTTTTCCAGCTCCGCCGATCCCTCGGAATCGAGCCCGATCGTCTGGAAGCCGGCATCGTGCAGTTGACCCAGCGCGTCGGCGAGGTTTTTCACCTCGATCTGGTCGATGTGCTCCAGCGCGCCCGAGGCCGATTTCGCCAGCACGCCCGATTCCTGCGGGCTGTGGCGGGCCGTCGTGATCAGCGCGCCGGCGCCGAAAGCCACCGCCGAGCGCAGGATAGCGCCGACATTGTGCGGGTCGGTGACCTGGTCGAGCACCAGCACCAGCTTTGTGTCGCCGAGCGTGTCAAGGCGCTTGGGTTTAAGCGGTTCCGCCTCGATCAGCACGCCCTGATGCACGGCGTCCGAGCCGGTGATTTTGTCGATATCTTTCGGCTCGACCAACTCGGCCTTGAAGGGCAGGGCGGCAAGATCGCCGATCGCCAGACGCTCGGCGGCATTGCGGGTCACCAGCATTCTTTTGATCTTGCGTCGCGGATTGTCGAGTGCGGCCCGCACCGTGTGCAGGCCGTAAAGCCGCACCAGTCCGTCGGCGGGGCCTTCGCCCGGCGGCACCGGTTGGCGCGGCCGGAATGCCGGCGCGCCGCCCGCCTTCTGGTCGCGATGCGCGCGCCTCAGCTTGGCGTAGTGGGTATCCTTCGGGGTGCCCGGTTTGCTGCTTTTGTTGTCGCTCATGCCGGCCTCTATAACCGTCCCGGCCGGCTAAGGATACGGGCTGCGGCGACGAATGCCGAACATCCTCGAAAAACCCTGGCCGCGCCGGTTGACACCCACCGGCCTTGCCGCCATAAGGCGCATCGCTGATTTCGGAGAAGATCCTTACTCGGGCTCCGGGTCGGCTGAAATGCCTCGTTGCATGGCTCCGGCGGCAGACTGGAGAGGTGCCCGAGTGGTTAAAGGGGACGGACTGTAAATCCGTTGGCTTAGCCTACGTTGGTTCGAATCCAACCCTCTCCACCACTGCCGGCCCGGAAGCCCTGAAACGAAAAGCACCGGAAGTGTGCCACTGTTTTCCGATGCTAGCGCAGGCGGGTATAGCTCAGTGGTAGAGCAGCAGCCTTCCAAGCTGAATATGCGGGTTCGATTCCCGCTACCCGCTCCAGATTTTCTTCGTCGTAGGCCTCAAACGAAAAACGCCGAGCACCCGTGGCGCGCGGCGTGTTCGATCGGCCTTGTGCTTAGCTGTTGAAAGCCGATGTCACCTGATGTTGCGGCGGCACTTGGCCGTTCGGCGTCAGTTTGTCGACAACCCCGGGCAGCGCCGTGGACAATTGCCGCAGCAGCTCCTGCTCGTTCATGCCGGTCCGTTGCGCGATCTCGCGGATCACCGCCGGCCCCAGCGCCGAGCCGAGATCGTTGGCGTTGATCGGCTGGTTCTGGCCGGTGCCGACCCAGGAATCGGCAACGTTGCCGTGGCCGGAGTCTCGCAGTCTGTCGAGCAGCCCGCCCAGTCCGCCGAGCAGGCCGCCATCGGCGGAGGTTCCAGCGGGAGTTGGGGCGGGGGCCTGACCGTCGGCCGGCTGTTCCTCGCTTCTGCCGCTCAGCATCTTGCCGACCAGCAGTGCGCCGAGCGCGATCATCAGGGGCTTGGTGATGTTGCCGCCGGGAACGGCGTTGTCAAAAAGGCCCATCATGGATCTCCTATCAACCAAGTCCACCCGTCGCCAGAATGGCGCAGCCGGGGGGATTTTCAAGCTGTCTTGAGCTTTTCACGATCATATGAAAATGATTGGCACCGGGGGGAATTGGAGGGAAGAAATGGGCATCATCAGCTGGATCATTCTCGGCGCGATCGCCGGCTTCATCGGCAGCAAGATCGTCAACAAGACCGGTCAGGGCTTGATCATGGACATCGTGCTCGGCATCGTCGGCGCTATCGTCGGTGGCGTGATCTTCAGCGCCTTCGGCGCATCGGGCGTCACCGGCCTCAACATCTGGAGCCTGATTGTCGCCGTCATCGGCTCGGTCGTCGTGCTCTGGGCCTATCACCAGTTCTCCGGCAGGCGCACGCTGTAGAACGGTCGAACGATCGGCGAAACCACGGCTCGATCGCCGTGGTGGGATCGTCAGCCGAGCGCTGGTCGTCGAACGCGACCGCGCTGCGTATTGGCATTGGATGGCGTGGGGCGGAACGGCGATGGCGGTCCAGATTCAAGGCCTTCCAGTCACCTATTATCCAATCCCGAAAAGCGGCACCAGCAGCGTCAAATATGCGCTGATGGCGCTCGGCGGCAAGGAAGCCACTCTGCTTGACCCGGACAACGACGTCCACAGTCAAATTGCAACCAATTGGGCCGATCCGTTCGAGCCGGTCTATGACGGCCTCAGCGGTAAATTCACGATCGTTCGTGATCCGCTGGAGCGGCTGCTCTCGGCTTATTCCAGCAGGATATTGGACACCGATGTCCTACGGTCACGCTCGCCCAACCTTGAGTTGCTCGAGAGCTTTGGGCTGCCGACCAACCCGGATCCCGATACCTTCATCCTCAACATCGAAAAATACTGCGCGTGCTCAGGGGACATCCACTTTCACGTCGCCTCGCCACGCCGCTTCATCGGTTCCAGCCTGTTCCTGTTCGAGCACGTCTTCAAATTCGAGGACATGGACAAGGTCGGCGCCTTCCTGTCCACGGTCAGCGGCAAGACAGTCTCTATGCCGCGGCTGCAGGCAGCCCGGGGCAAGGTCAGTCCCTCGGATCTTTCCCCCGCGGCGTTCAGAAGGGCGATGCGCTTCTGCCGCTACGACTACGGTTTCCTTGTCGACTATTACGATCCGGCACGATGGGGAGGCATCCCCCAAGGCGATCCCGATGAGACGTCCTCGCTGCATGTCGCCGGCGATCTGACCGCTTTTCGCAACGGCCGTCTGGTCTACCCGCGCACGCTGCGCAACCTCGTCGGATTCCTTGCCAAACGCCCGTTGAAGAAAAGGGTGGGGCTGTAGCGTTCAGCTTTTCAGTCCGGACGACCTCAGGCCACAACGCTCAAGCGCCTCCTTCGCTCGTCTAGCGAGACAATGGCGAGGCCGCTGCCGATCACCAGGAGAATGCCGCAGACGGCGAGCGCGTTGGGCAGCTGCCCGAACACCAAAAGGCCGGAAATCACCGCCCAGACGGTGAAGCAATAATAGAAGGGCGCCACCGCGCTTGTCGGTCCGACGCGATAGGCCATGAAGATGAAGAAGTGACCGAAGATCAGGAACAGGCCGGCGCCGGCAAGCAAAAGGAGATGACGGCCCTCCGGCATCACCCACCGTTCCGAGACAAGGTGTGCGACACCTGCGCCGAGCAGCACGACAACCACGGCGGAGATGGCGACGATCATGCCGGGCACCTCGGCGCCCACCTTACGTCCGGCGAGGTCGCGCGCCGCGGCCAGGGCCGCGTTGCCCAGCGCCAGCAAGGCATAGATGGAAATGCCCTGCATCGTCGGTTGCGCCACCATGACGGCGCCGACAAAGCCGAGGCTAATCAGCGCCATTCGCGCGGCGCCGATCTTCTCGCCGAATAGGAGCGAGGACCCGACCAGCACGATGAGCGGCGTGATCTGCCCGAGCGCCGTCGAATCGGCGATCGGCATGTTGGCCAACGCCACGACGTAGCAAAGGATCGCCGCCAGCTCGCAAAGGTTCCGGCGCAGCACCTTGCGTTCGAACAGCAGCGGGATCTGCCTGCCATAGCCCAGCATGAAAAGCAGCGGCATGCCCCACAGTGTGGCGGCCGCGCCACGTAGCAGCAGCACCTCATAAGGCGGCAGCCCTGCGGTCGCGAGCTTCATCATCGTGTCATTGACGAGGTAGGAGCCCGTCGAGACGATCATGAACAGCGGACCGCGGATATTTGCCGGAATGAATTGCATTGGCTGAAGAAATCAGAGCCGGATCGGGGCGGCAATGGGCCAGTTCCGGCCGATCGGGCGTCTACCCGCGCGAAACTTGTCGATGAGCTAGCCGAGGCAAGACGCGCGGATTTGAATTCGCCTGTCGCGATCCTATATGCGCGCCATACCCCTGAAATCAGATCATTGGTTCGGCTCGAGCGAGACAACGCTCAACCACAAGGCACTTGTGTTTTGCGGCCGTTGTCGCTAATCGCCCCGCATTCGACTGAACTGAAGGTCAAGGCCGCCCAAGGAAAGAGACTATGGCAAAAGGTAAATTCGAGCGCACCAAGCCGCATGTGAACATTGGCACGATCGGCCACGTCGATCATGGCAAGACGTCGCTGACGGCGGCGATCACGAAGTATTTTGGCGAATACAAGCGCTATGACCAGATCGACGCGGCGCCGGAAGAGAAGGCGCGCGGCATCACCATCTCGACGGCGCATGTCGAGTACGAGACGGCCAACCGTCACTATGCCCATGTCGACTGCCCCGGCCACGCCGACTATGTGAAGAACATGATCACCGGCGCCGCGCAGATGGACGGCGCGATCCTGGTGGTTTCGGCCGCCGACGGCCCGATGCCGCAGACCCGCGAGCACATCCTTTTGGCCCGTCAGGTCGGCGTGCCCTCGATCGTGGTGTTCCTGAACAAGGTCGACCAGGTCGACGACGCCGAGCTGCTCGAGCTGGTCGAGCTCGAGGTTCGCGAGCTGCTGACCAAGAACGAGTTCCCCGGCGACGACATTCCGATCGTCAAGGGCTCGGCTCTGGCTGCGCTGGAAGATTCGAACAAGACCATCGGCGAGGACGCCATCCGCGAGCTGATGGCGCAGGTCGACGCCTATATCCCGACGCCGGTCCGTCCGCTGGACAAGCCGTTCCTGATGCCGATCGAGGACGTGTTCTCGATCTCGGGCCGCGGCACGGTCGTGACCGGCCGCGTCGAGCGCGGCGTGGTCAAGGTCGGCGAGGAATTGGAGATCGTCGGCATCCGTCCGACGGCCAAGACCACCTGCACGGGCGTGGAGATGTTCCGCAAGCTGCTCGACCAGGGCCAGGCCGGCGACAACATCGGCGCGCTCTTGCGCGGCATCGACCGCGAGGGTGTCGAGCGCGGCCAGGTTCTGGCCAAGCCGGGCTCGGTGAAGCCGCACAAGAAGTTCGTGGCCGAAGCCTACATCCTGACCAAGGACGAGGGCGGCCGTCACACGCCGTTCTTCACCAACTACCGTCCGCAGTTCTACTTCCGCACCACCGACGTGACCGGCATCGTGACGCTGCCGGCCGGCACCGAGATGGTGATGCCCGGCGACAACATCACCGTCGACGTCGAGCTGATCGTGCCGATCGCGATGGAAGAGAAGCTGCGCTTCGCCATCCGTGAAGGCGGCCGCACCGTCGGTGCCGGCATCGTCGTCACCATCAAAGAATGATCGATCCGGCACTTGCCGGCTCGACAAGGAAAGGGCGGTCTTCGGGCCGCCCTTTTTCGTTTACTTGCACAGTGCAGCATAAATGCAGCACGGTTGCTTCGAAGCTATTGCATGCACCACTGCCGCAATTATTATCGATTGCGGCAGGGGGCGTCGCCAATCATGATTTCGGGGCATCATTTAAACTGCACATCAAGATGGTTTCGCATACTGGTTCGCCGGGCACCGGTGCTTGCTATTGTGGTGGTGGCCTTTGCAGCAAAGGCCGATGACGTCCTCATACGGGCATGGCCCGATACGTTCATTTTGAACGGCCCGTCTTCCGACGGCTTTTCGGACATGCGGTTCATCTTTGCGCGTAGCAGTGCAGTCGGCTGTAAGACCAATTGTCCGGAATGGATTTCAGCGGAAGGCGCCATCACTGCCGACACGCCGGCTCTGCTCAAGCGAGTGCTGAAAAAGCTCGGCACCCGCAAACTGCCGATCATTGTCAATTCCCCTGGCGGCGATGTCGACGCCGCACTTCAACTTGGTCGCATCATACGGAAGAACGGACTCGACATCGCGATCGGCAAGACCGAGTTTTCCGATTGTTGGCCGGGAACGGAGGGCTGCGGGGCCAGCTTCGGCAAGGGCGTTGCCTATTTCGGCGTGGCGTCTGATGGCGGCGCCATGTGCAACTCTGCATGTCCCCTGATGTTCGCAGGTGGCGTTCGCCGCGTAGCCGGTGGCTGGGCCTATCTGGGTGTTCATCAGATCACCACCACTTGGTTCCCCTCCACAAGGCATTTTCGAACCACCTATAAAACCATTCGGGGCAAAAGATATCAGGTCACAACGGAGACCGTCACCGAAGGCCGAAGCTACAAGACCTATAAGATGAGCAAGGGGTTCGCGCGGAAAATCTCGGCCTATTTGGCAGAGATGGGCGTGGGGCAGGGTGTCCTCGACAAAATGAAAGCCACGCCGGCGAGCGACATTCAGCGGATCACCCTCCACGACATGCTAACGATGAAACTGGCCACCAGCACAGACACCGTGGAGCTGTTCACCGGAGTGATCCTGTGCATGGGTGACAAACCGGCTCCGAATTGCCGGGAAATAGCGGAGGATGCCCGGCCGGCCGCTGTAACGACGGCAAAGCCGGCACCTTCTCGACAGGCGGAAGCTCCATCTTCCAAGCCAGCCACAGCCCCGACTGCCGTGCCGTTTCGAGGAGCGGCAGGAAATGCCGCGCCGGAGATGCGTTTCGTGGTCGTTCGCGGCAGCGATCCGCTCTGCGATCCCGACTGCCCGGAATGGATTTCGGCGGAAGGCGCGATCACCCCTCGAACCCCGCAAAAACTTCGCCAGTTGCTCGCCGCGCTCGACAACCCGCGACTTCCCATTGTGATCAGCTCACGAGGCGGCGACTTGTTCGGCGCCTTGGCCGCAGGGCGGCTTATCCACGAACGCAAGCTAGACGTCGTCGTCGCCCGCACCAATATCCTGGGTTGCAACCCGCCCGGGGCGGGCTGTCTTGACGACAATGGCGCCTATGTCGGGCTGATCAGCCAATTCGGAGTGGAGTGCGATTCAGCCTGCGCACTCATGCTCGCCGGCGGCGCCAGGCGGCTGGTCGACCCCAAGGCGCGGCTCAGCGTGTCCTCGATGGGACAGAAGCGGATTGTCAAAGCCTATTTGGACGAGATGGCGATCAGCCCAGGCCTGTTCGCAGCGATAGATCAGAGTTCGGTCGAGCGTCAGCTTGAACCCGATGTAATGCTCAAGGTCGGGCTGGTGACCGGGCCGGACACGTCGGACACGCTGACTGGCCCCGCCATTTGCAGGTCCTCGCCAAAGCCAGACAATTGCCGGCTCCCGCCCTCCGCCAACGCCCAGGCAAAGATGCCGCCAGAACTTTAGCGTTGTCGCGCCGAAGGTCGAGGCAGCAGCCGTCAGGCTGGCATTGCTCGCACCCTCTTCAATTCTATTGCAAGCATCGTCGCCGTAACTAGTATGGGTTGGACCGAGGGCTTGGCAGGCGTGATTTCCGCGTTCCTTTCAAAGGGTATTTCGTGGCCGCTAGGGCTGGTTCGGCTCGGGCTGGCCATCGCTATTGGGCTTACCGCGTTTGCCGCCGCAGCGAAGGAAACGCCGCCGGATTACGGCCCTGCCATGCGCTTCGTCGTGGTGCGCAGCAGCGCGCCAGGCTGCGAGCCGAACTGCCCGGAATGGATTTCTGCCGAAGGCAGCATCGAGGCCGGCACGCCGGCGCGGTTCAAGCGCCTCTTGAAGACGCTCGGCGGCCGGCAACTGCCGATCGTCGTCAATTCTCCTGGAGGCAATGTCGACGCCGCGCTCCAACTCGGCCGTATGATCCGTAAGAACAAGCTCGACATCGCCGTGGGCACTACGGGGTTTTCCGGCTGCTCGCCCGAAATGAAGAACTGCCGGGACAATGACAGTAAGAACACGCCGTATTCCGGCATCGCCTACGACAGCGGCGCCATGTGCAATTCCGCATGTCCCCTGATGTTTGCCGGCGGCGTCCGCCGTGTGGTCGGCGAGTGGGCTTTTCTCGGTGTTCATCAGATCACCACGACATATCACAGGGAAAAGCTGCTCTACCGCACCACCTACAGAATTGTGAACGGCAAGAAGAAGGTCCTCAGCACCAAGGTCGTCAGCCGCAAGAATGCCGGCAGCTACAAGACCTACGAGATGAGCAAGGCGGTCGAGAAACGGCTGTCCGGCTATCTGAAAGAAATGGGTATCGGGCAGGGCGTGCTGGACGTGATGAAGGCGACGCCGGCAAGCGACATAAGGCAGATCGAGCCCGACGATATGCTGGAGATGAAGCTCGTCACCAGCCTCGATTCCCTCGACCTGATGACCGAAGCAGCCATATGCCGGCGCGATCCGGTGCCAACGAGCTGCCACGAGATACCGGCCAATGGCAAGGCCAAGCCGGCCGAGGTGGCGACGGTCGCGGCCAAACCGGCCGACAGCCAGCCGGCGGAGGCAGCATCACCGCCAAAGCCGCAGCAGGAAATGCGTTTCGTCCTCGTTCGCGGCAGCAATCCGCTCTGCAACCCCGACTGTCCGGAATGGATTTCGGCGGAGGGAACGATCGTTGCCGGCACGCCCGACAGGCTGCGCGAGCTGCTGGACAAGGTCGGCGGGCGCAGGCTGCCCATCGTCCTCAACTCACAGGGCGGCGATGTCCAGGGCGCGCTCGCCGCCGGCCGGCTGATCCGCGAGCGCAGATTGGATGTTGCGGTCGCCCGGACGGATTTTCTCGATTGCGATCCCGGCACGGCAGGGTGCGTCTCCAAGGACAACCTTCATAATGGTCTCACCGTTGAAGCCGGCGCCGAATGCGATACAGCCTGCGTGCTGATGATCGCCGGCGGCACCAGGCGCTTGGTAGGCGCCGATACGCGTTTCCTGGTGCATTCCATGGGCATGGAAGACAAGGTCCGGTCGTATCTCGAGGAGATGGCGATCGGCTCGGGCTTGTTCGTCGCGATGCAGTCGGCCCAATCCGCCAAGCACAGGGAGCTTAGCCAGGACGAATTGGCGGGGTTCGGGCTCACCACCAGCCGCCAGTCGGTAGACGCTCTGACGGGCGCCACTATCTGCAAATCTTCGCCAAAACCCGATAACTGCCGGGTTCTGCCGTCCGCCAACGCCGAAGCGGAATCGCCGGCCAAGCTTTAGCAGCATTCGGCGCCATGCCAGCACTGGCCATGGAGGCAGGTTGAGCCGGCTCCGAGCTTCCCGCTATCCTTATAGGCTCAAACGTAGGAGGACCGGAGATGAGCGAGGGCGTCCCGACTTTGTTCGAATGGGCCGGCGGCAGCGAGGCGCTCAACCGGCTGACGCAGATCTTTTACAACAGAGTGACCTTGGACCCGATCGTCGGTCCGGTGTTCAGGCACATGTCGCCGGACCATCCGGCGCATGTCGCCGCCTTCATCGGCGAGGTTTTCGGCGGGCCGAAGACCTACAGCGAAAGGCATGGTGGCCACCGCGAGATGGTCATGCATCATCTCGGCAGGCATCTGAGCGAGGAGCAGCGCCGGCGTTGGATCAACCTCCTGGCGGATGCGGCGGACGAATCGGGCCTGCCGGGCGATCCCGAGTTCCGTTCCGCCTTCATGGGCTATATCGAATGGGGATCGCGACTGGCCAAGATGAATTCCAATCTCGGCGAGACTTGCGACCCTGAGACCGAGCCAATGCCAAGCTGGGGCTGGGGCGTGCCGGGCGGGCCTTACAAGCCGCCGGCCGGGAAATCGTAGCCGAAGATGCTGGGTTTCTGCAAAATTCCGAAAAGATGACGCCGCAAAGACACCGCAGGGTCGTTGCATCAATGTGAGACGACCTTGCATGCTGATTGCCCATCTCCCATCGGGCTATATTCTGGGACGGCTCGCGCGAAGACGGCGACGGGAGGCATCCGATGTGGTGGCTGCCGCAATGCTCGGCAGCATCATCCCTGACATCGACATGCTCTATTTTTACCTGATCGATGGCGGTCGCACGCACCATCATGCCTACATCACGCATTGGCCGTTGTTCTGGGCCACGATCGGGACGGTAGGCGTGTCGGTCGGTCGGTTGTTGGGGTCGCGGCGTCTGCCGTCGATCGCCATCTTCTTAGCCGGAGCCATGTTGCATATGGCGCTCGACACGGTGGCATCGCCGATCATGTGGTTGGCGCCGTTCAGTGATCGCCCGTTTGAGCTCGTGGCGGTTCCGGCCAGCCATGGGAACTGGGTCCTGAGCTTCGTTCTGCATTGGACTTTCTCGCTTGAACTCGTGATCTGCGCATGGGCCCTGGGGCTTGGATGGCTGCGATCGGCGCTTCCGGCCGACGCGTCTCAAAAGGGCTCTTGAGTTCTCATCGGCTTTGTGAAATAGCAGCGCCCGTATACGGGCATAGCTCAGTTGGTAGAGCGGCGGTCTCCAAAACCGCAGGTCGTAGGTTCGAGCCCTGCTGCCCGTGCCACCTCCCATGGCAGACTGAAGGTGGGCGCGCTCCGCCGTTGAAAACCCGGGGGCGGCTTGCCATATAGCGAAAACTGGGGCATAAGGCCCCGCATAGCCGGGACGGAACGACTGGATGGTTCCGAGGCGGCGCTAAAACATAAAGCGGAACACTTGCCACTTGCGTGGACCAAGAATCGGTTTTATGTAGACTGAACAGACACGCGACGCGTGGAGCTGGGAAGCCGGCTTTACGCGTCTGATTTGCGTGGGCGAAATGGTGGTGCTGATTCGGCGCCGGCACGAAGTCCAGGCGGCACGTCCCGGCCAGCGGGATCATCCAGGAGACCCGGCCAACGGGTCTTGAAGACAGGCGGCAGATGGCTTCGAAAACCACAAACCCTTTCACATTTCTCCAGCAGGTTCGCGCGGAGACGGCCAAGGTGACATGGCCCTCGCGCCGCGAGACCATGATCTCGACGGTGATGGTCCTGGTTTTTGCGCTCATCGCCATGATCTTCTTCTTCACCGCCGACATAGCCATGGGCTATGCGATCGAGTGGATTCTGGGCCTCGGACATTAAGTTCGGCGATTACGGAGAGGTCGTGAAATGACGCGGTGGTACATCGTCCACGCTTATTCGAACTTCGAGAAGAAGGTCGCCGAGGACATCGAGAACAAGGCCAAGCAGAAGGGCCTGTCGGGCGAGATCGAGCAGATCGTGGTGCCGACGGAGAAGGTCGTCGAGATACGCCGCGGCCGCAAGGTCGATGCGGAGCGCAAGTTCTTCCCCGGTTATGTGCTCTTGAAGGCCAACCTGACGGACGCCGTATTCTCGCTGGTCAAGAACACGCCGAAGGTCACCGGCTTCCTCGGAGACTCCAAGCCCGTGCCGATCACCGAGGCCGAGGCGCAACGCATCCTGAACCAGGTTCAGGAAGGCGTCGAGCGTCCGAAGCCGTCGGTCACCTTCGAGATCGGCGAGGCGATCCGCGTCTCGGACGGTCCGTTCGCGTCGTTCAACGGCTTCGTCCAGGAAGTGGACGAGGAGCGGGCGCGCCTCAAGGTGGAAGTTTCGATCTTCGGGCGCGCGGTGCCCGTCGATCTCGAATTCGGACAGGTCGAAAAGGGCTGATCCGAAGGTCCCCGTCCGACAGGCGAAGGGATCGGCGGCGCGAAGGAATGGCGCTGCCATGAACGGGTGGGAGGCGAATGCGGCTTAGCCGGCCGCTGGAACCGCACCACCAGACTGCAACCGCCGGTTTTCCCGGCATGAGATAAAGGCAGGAATAGAGATGGCTAAGAAAGTTGCAGGCCAGCTCAAGCTCCAGGTTGCCGCGGGCTCGGCCACGCCGTCGCCCCCGATCGGCCCGGCGCTAGGTCAGCGCGGCATAAACATCATGGAGTTCTGCAAGGCGTTCAACGCGCAGACCCAGGAACTGGAGAAGGGCTCGCCCATCCCGGTCGTCATCACCTACTACCAGGACAAGTCGTTCACCTTCGTCATGAAGACGCCGCCGGTGAGCTACTTCCTGAAGAAGGCCGCCAACCTGAAGTCTGGTTCGAAAGAGCCGGGCAAGGTCAAGGCCGGCACGATCTCGCGCGACAAGGTGCGCCAGATCGCCGAGCAGAAGATGAAGGACCTGAACGCAAACGACGTCGAAGCGGCCATGCGCATGGTCGAGGGCTCCGCCCGCTCGATGGGCCTGGAAGTGGTGGGCTAAGATCATGGCAAAGATTGCAAAGCGTGTTGCCAAGAGCCGTGAAGGCATCGACCCGAACAAGGCCTATGCGCTCTCTGAGGCGCTGCAGCTGCTGAAGGACCGGTCCACGGTGAAGTTCGACGAGACGGTCGAGGTCGCGATGAATCTCGGCGTCGATCCGCGCCATGCCGACCAGATGGTCCGCGGCGTTGTCAACCTGCCGAACGGCACTGGCCGGTCGGTGCGCGTCGCCGTGTTCGCGCGCGGCGACAAGGCCGAGGAGGCCAAGGCGGCCGGCGCCGATATCGTTGGCGCCGAGGACCTGGTCGACATCGTCCAGAAGGGCACGATCGATTTCGATCGCTGCATCGCCACCCCGGACATGATGCCGCTGGTCGGCCGTCTGGGTAAGGTGCTCGGCCCGCGCGGCATGATGCCGAACCCGAAGGTCGGCACCGTGACCCCCGATGTCGCGGCCGCCGTCAAGGCCTCGAAGGGCGGCGCCGTCGAGTTCCGCGTCGAGAAGGCCGGCATCGTCCAGGCCGGCGTCGGCAAGGTCTCGTTCGACGTCAAGGCGCTGGAAGAGAATGTGCGGGCCTTCGCCGATGCGGTGAACAAGGCCAAGCCCGCCGGCGCCAAGGGCAACTACGTCAAGAAGGTGTCGGTCACCTCGACGATGGGTCCCGGCCTCAAGCTCGACATCGCGACGCTCGCCGCGTCGTAAATGTCGCCTGACCGGCTTCTGGCCGGTCGCAAAAGAATTCCGGACCGCCGATCCGTCGGCGGCCCGGTAACCCGGAGGCTGAAAGGTTTCCGGATATCCTGTCCGAGATTGCAGGCGGCCGGCCTTGGTTCAAAAGGGGGCCTTAATTCATGTGGGCCTGCATGAGACGGGTGAAGACCCGACAAAGGAGCGAAAAGCTCCAATGAAAGGTTCGAACCGTGTTTGCCTTTTGTCAGCACATCAACCGGCTTTGCCGGCGGATGTGGCGAAAGGGGGCAGGATCCTCGAGCGCCGTTCGGGAGATCCGTTTGTGGATGGCCCGGCCGGCAAAAGGCAACCCGACTTCTGACCTCGTGAATGGGGCAGGGGTCAACTGGAGATAGGCAGTGGACAGAGCGGAAAAACGCGAACTCGTCACGGGCCTGAACGAAGCGTTCTCGAACGCGGGTTCAGTCGTCGTGGCCCACTACGCCGGTATCACCGTCGCGCAAATGAACGACCTTCGGTCGAAGATGCGCGCCGCCGGTGGCACCGTCAAAGTCGCGAAGAACCGTCTCGCCAAGATCGCTCTTCAGGGCACGGACTCCGCATCGATCGTCGATCTGTTCAAGGGACAGACGCTGATCGCTTATTCGGAGGATCCGGTTGCGGCGCCGAAGATCGCGTCCGAGTTCGCCAAGGGGAATGACAAGCTGATCATTCTCGGCGGCGCAATGGGCTCGACCTCGCTCAACGCCGACGGTGTCAAGGCACTCGCCACGATGCCGTCGCTCGACGAGCTGCGCGCCAAGCTGGTTGGCATGATCGCCACGCCGGCAACCCGGATCGCCCAGATCGTCAATGCGCCCGCGGCTTCGGTCGCGCGCGTCATCGGCGCTTACGCCCGGAAGGACGAGGCGGCATGAGGCCGTTCCTCGCTGTCAACAACACACGTTCGAACCAAGTAAAGGAATACACAAATGGCTGATCTGGCAAAGATCGTAGACGACCTTTCGAAGCTGACCGTCCTCGAGGCGGCCGAGCTGTCGAAGCTCCTGGAAGAGAAGTGGGGCGTTTCGGCTGCTGCTCCGGTGGCGGTTGCCGCTGCTGGCGGTGGCGCTGCCGCTGCTGCTGCTCCGGCTGAAGAGAAGACGGAATTCGACGTCGTTCTCGCCGACGCCGGCGCCCAGAAGATCAACGTCATCAAGGAAGTCCGCGCCATCACCGGCCTTGGCCTCAAGGAAGCCAAGGACCTCGTCGAGGCGGCTCCGAAGCCGGTCAAGGAAGGCGTTTCCAAGGCCGATGCTGACAAGTTCAAGGCTCAGCTGGAAGCAGCTGGCGCCAAGGTCGAGCTGAAGTAAGCCTTATGGTTGAGGGCGGACGGCCTCGCGCCGGCCGCCCCCTCCCTTGACGAAAGGGAGGCTTCGTTGCGCGAGACATTTGAAAACCTCTTTCCTGAGGGCCGGAAGCGGCCTTCAGGAAACGGGTTTTCTCCCGTTTTTACCGGCAGCCCCCAAGCAATTGGAAGGGCGGCCGGAAAACAGACAGGGGCGGCCGGCGAGCGGCCCATTGGTGCAAGGCGAACCGCGGCGAGGTTCGCCCCGAGTTTTGAGCTAAGGAGCGACGATGGCCCAGACCCAGACTTTCAATGGCCGCAGACGCGTACGCAAGTTCTTCGGGAAGATCCCGGAAGTTGCGGAGATGCCGAACCTCATCGAGGTTCAGAAGGCATCCTATGACCAGTTCCTGATGGTGGACGAGCCCAAGGGTGGGCGTCCGGACGAGGGGCTGCAGGCTGTTTTCAAGTCGGTCTTCCCGATCTCCGATTTTTCCGGCTCCTCGATGCTGGAATTCGTGAAGTATGAGTTCGAAGGACCGAAATTCGACGTCGACGAATGCCGTCAGCGCGACCTGACCTATGCTGCGCCGCTGAAGGTGACGCTGCGCCTCATCGTGTTCGATATCGATGAGGATACCGGCGCGAAGTCGATCAAGGACATCAAGGAGCAGGACGTCTATATGGGCGACATGCCGCTCATGACGTCGAACGGCACCTTCATCGTCAACGGCACCGAGCGCGTCATCGTCTCGCAGATGCACCGTTCGCCGGGCGTCTTCTTCGACCACGACAAGGGCAAGTCGCACTCGTCGGGCAAGCTTCTGTTTGCCGCGCGCGTCATCCCCTATCGCGGCTCGTGGCTCGACATCGAGTTCGATTCCAAGGACGTGGTCCACGCCCGCATCGACCGCCGCCGCAAGATTCCGGTGACGTCGCTGCTGATGGCGCTCGGCATGGACGGCGAAGAGATCCTGTCGACCTTCTACAACAAGATCACCTACAAGCGCGCCGGCGACCACTGGCGCATCCCGTTCAATGTCGAGCGCTTCCGCGGCCTCAAGGCTGTCGGCGACCTGGTCGACGCCGACACGGGCGAGATCGTCGTCGAGGCCGGCAAGAAGATCACCGCCCGCCAGGCCCGCCAGCTCGGCGAAAAGGGTCTCAAGGCGATCAAGGCGACCGACGAGGACCTGCTCGGCAACTACCTGGCCGAGGACATCGTCAACTACGCCACCGGCGAGATCTTTCTCGAGGCCGGCGACGAGATCGACGAGAAGACGCTGAAGGTGCTGCTCGGCACCGGCGAGGACGAGATCCAGATCCTGGACATCGACCACGTCAATGTCGGCGCCTACATCCGCAACACGCTCGCCGTCGACAAGAACGAGAGCCGCCAGGACGCGCTGTTCGACATCTACCGCGTCATGCGTCCGGGCGAGCCGCCGACGCTCGAGACCGCCGAAGCCATGTTCAACTCGCTGTTCTTCGACAGCGAGCGCTATGACCTGTCGGCTGTCGGCCGCGTCAAGATGAACATGCGCCTCGAGCTCAAGGCCGAGGACACCGTGCGCGTGCTGCGCAAGGAAGATATCCTGGCCGTGGTCAAGACGCTGGTCGAGCTGCGCGACGGCAAGGGCGAGATCGACGACATCGACAATCTCGGTAACCGCCGCGTCCGCTCGGTCGGCGAGCTGATGGAGAACCAGTACCGCGTCGGTCTGCTGCGCATGGAGCGCGCGATCAAGGAGCGTATGTCCTCGATCGAGATCGACACGGTCATGCCGCAGGACCTGATCAACGCCAAGCCGGCGGCCGCCGCCGTGCGCGAGTTCTTCGGCTCCTCGCAGCTCTCGCAGTTCATGGACCAGACCAACCCGCTGTCGGAGATCACCCACAAGCGTCGCCTGTCGGCGCTTGGACCGGGCGGTCTGACCCGCGAGCGCGCCGGCTTCGAGGTGCGCGACGTGCATCCGACGCATTACGGCCGCATCTGCCCGATCGAGACGCCGGAAGGCCCGAATATCGGTCTGATCAACTCGCTCGCCACCTTCGCGCGCGTCAACAAGTACGGCTTCATCGAGAGCCCGTACCGCAAGATCGTCAACGGCAAGCTGACCAATGAAGTCGTCTATCTGTCGGCGATGGAGGAGGCCAAGCACCACGTCGCGCAGGCCAACGCCGAGCTCGATAAGAACGGCAGCTTTGTCGACGAGTTCGTCATCTGCCGCAACGCCGGCGAGGTGATGATGGCGCCGCGCGAGAACGTCGACCTGATGGACGTGTCGCCGAAGCAGATGGTGTCGGTGGCCGCGGCCCTCATCCCGTTCCTCGAGAACGACGACGCCAACCGCGCGCTGATGGGCTCGAACATGCAGCGTCAGGCCGTGCCGCTGGTGCGCGCCGAGGCGCCGTTCGTCGGCACCGGCATGGAGCCGGTCGTGGCCCGTGACTCAGGCGCCGCCATCGGTGCCCGCCGCGGCGGCGTGGTCGACCAGGTGGACGCCACCCGTATCGTTATCCGCGCCACCGAAGATCTCGACCCGGGCAAGTCCGGCGTCGACATCTACCGGCTGATGAAGTTCCAGCGTTCGAACCAGAACACCTGCATCAACCAGCGTCCGCTGGTGCGTGTCGGCGACCGGGTGAACAAGGGCGACATCATCGCCGACGGTCCTTCGACCGAGCTCGGCGATCTGGCGCTCGGCCGCAACGTGCTGGTCGCGTTCATGCCGTGGAACGGCTACAACTACGAGGACTCGATCCTGCTCTCCGAGCGCATCGTGGCCGACGACGTCTTCACCTCGATCCACATTGAGGAGTTCGAGGTTATGGCCCGCGACACCAAGCTCGGACCGGAGGAGATCACGCGCGACATTCCGAACGTCTCGGAAGAAGCGCTGAAGAACCTCGACGAGGCCGGCATCGTCTATATCGGCGCGGAAGTGCAGCCGGGCGACATCCTGGTCGGCAAGATCACGCCGAAGGGCGAAAGCCCGATGACGCCGGAAGAGAAGCTCCTGCGCGCCATCTTCGGCGAAAAGGCCTCGGACGTTCGCGACACCTCTATGCGCATGCCTCCGGGTACCTTCGGCACGGTCGTCGAAGTGCGCGTCTTCAACCGCCACGGCGTGGAGAAGGACGAGCGCGCCATGGCGATCGAGCGCGAGGAGATCGAGCGTCTGGCCAAGGACCGCGACGACGAGCAGGCGATCCTCGACCGCAACGTCTATTCGCGCCTGTCGGACATGCTGGTCGGCAAGGAAGCGATTGCCGGACCGAAGGGCTTCAAGAAGGGCTCGAAGCTGTCGAAGGACACGCTCGACGAGTATCCGCGCTCGCAGTGGTGGCAGTTCGCCGTGGAGAACGAAAAGCTCCAGAGCGAGCTGGAAGCCCTGCGCGGCCAGTACGACGACTCCAAGAAGGCGCTAGAGCAGCGCTTCATGGACAAGGTCGAGAAGGTGCAGCGCGGCGACGAGATGCCTCCGGGCGTCATGAAGATGGTCAAGGTCTTCGTGGCGGTGAAGCGCAAGATGCAGCCGGGCGACAAGATGGCCGGCCGTCACGGCAACAAGGGCGTGGTGTCGCGCATCGTTCCGGTCGAGGACATGCCTTTCCTCGAGGACGGCACGCATGCCGATATCGTGCTCAACCCGCTGGGTGTGCCGAGCCGCATGAATGTCGGCCAGATCCTGGAAACGCATCTGGGCTGGGCCTGCGCCGGCATGGGCAGGAAGATCGGCGAGCTGATCGACGCCTACAAGGCTGGCGGCGACATCAAGCCGCTGCGCAAGACGCTGGAAAGCTTCATGCCTTCCAACGACCGCAACGAGCCGGTCCGCGACTATGACGACGAGAGCATCATTCGCCTGAGCGAGCAGATGCGCCGCGGCGTCTCCATCGCGACTCCGGTGTTCGACGGCGCGCACGAAGCCGACATCAACACCATGCTGCAGCAGGCGGGCCTGCACACCAGCGGTCAGTCGCAGCTCTATGACGGCCGCACCGGCGAGCCGTTCGATCGCAAGGTGACGATGGGCTACATCTATATGCTCAAGCTTCACCACCTGGTGGACGACAAGATCCACGCGCGCTCGATCGGTCCGTACTCGCTCGTCACCCAGCAGCCGCTGGGCGGCAAGGCGCAGTTCGGCGGCCAGCGCTTCGGCGAAATGGAGGTCTGGGCGCTGGAAGCCTACGGCGCCGCTTATACGTTGCAGGAGATGCTGACGGTGAAGTCGGACGACGTTGCCGGACGCACCAAGGTCTACGAGGCGATCGTGCGCGGCGACGATACGTTCGAAGCCGGCATTCCCGAGAGCTTCAACGTTCTCGTCAAGGAGATGCGCTCCCTCGGCCTCAATGTCGAACTGGAGAACACCAAGTTCGAAGACGCTGCCGTGCGGCTGCCCGATGCTGCCGAATAGGGGCGCGGCCGAACAAGGGTAATGGCGCGTCGCGAAACAACGTGGCGCGCCCCACAAATTCTCGGCCGGTCAGGCCGGCCAGTCTGCGGGCATTCGGCCCGCGCTCGATGCAAGGGGTTTTCGAGGACCCCGAAAAGGAGAACGGCATGAACCAAGAGGTCATGAATCTCTTCAACCCTCAGGCGCCTGCGCAGGTGTTCGATTCCATCCGGATCTCGCTCGCCAGCCCTGAGAAGATTCTGTCCTGGTCGTTCGGTGAGATCAAAAAGCCGGAGACCATCAACTACCGCACCTTCAAGCCGGAGCGTGACGGTCTGTTCTGCGCGCGCATTTTTGGTCCGATCAAGGACTACGAGTGCCTGTGCGGCAAGTACAAGCGCATGAAGTACAAGGGCGTCATCTGCGAAAAGTGCGGCGTCGAAGTCACGCTGTCGCGCGTCCGCCGCGAGCGCATGGGCCATATCGAGCTCGCCGCCCCCGTCGCCCATATCTGGTTCCTGAAGTCGTTGCCTTCGCGCATCGGCACGCTGCTCGACATGACGCTGAAGGATATCGAGCGCGTCCTCTACTTCGAGAACTACATCGTCACCGAGCCTGGCCTCACCGCGCTGAAGGAGCACCAACTGCTCAGCGAGGAAGAGTACATGCTCGCCGTCGACGAGTATGGCGAGGACTCTTTCACCGCCATGATCGGCGCCGAGGCCATCCATGACCTGTTGGCCGGCATGGATCTGGAGAAGATCGCCGGCGATCTGCGCTCGGAGCTGGCTTCGACCTCGTCCGAGCTCAAGCAGAAGAAGCTTCTGAAGCGGCTCAAGGTCGTCGAGAACTTCATGGAATCCGGCAACCGTCCGGAATGGATGATCATGAAGGTCGTCCCGGTGATCCCGCCGGACCTGCGCCCGCTGGTCCCGCTGGACGGCGGCCGCTTCGCCACGTCCGACCTCAACGACCTCTATCGCCGCGTCATCAACCGCAACAATCGTTTGAAGCGGCTGATCGAGCTGCGCGCGCCCGGCATCATCGTGCGCAATGAAAAGCGCATGCTGCAGGAGGCCGTCGACGCGCTGTTCGACAACGGCCGCCGCGGCCGCGTCATCACCGGCGCCAACAAGCGTCCGCTGAAGTCGCTGTCCGACATGCTCAAGGGCAAGCAGGGTCGGTTCCGCCAGAACCTGCTCGGCAAGCGTGTCGACTATTCTGGCCGCTCGGTCATTGTGACCGGTCCGGAACTCAAGCTGCATCAGTGCGGCCTGCCGAAGAAGATGGCGCTGGAGCTGTTCAAGCCCTTCATCTACGCCCGCCTCGATGCCAAGGGTTTCTCCTCGACCGTCAAGCAGGCGAAGAAGCTGGTCGAGAAGGAGCGTCCGGAGGTCTGGGATATCCTCGACGAGGTCATCCGCGAGCATCCGGTGCTCTTGAACCGCGCGCCGACGCTGCACCGCCTCGGCATCCAGGCGTTCGAGCCGATCCTGATCGAAGGCAAGGCGATCCAACTGCATCCGCTGGTCTGCACGGCCTTCAATGCCGACTTCGACGGCGACCAGATGGCGGTCCATGTGCCGCTGTCCCTGGAAGCGCAGCTCGAAGCGCGCGTGCTGATGATGTCGACCAACAACATCCTGCACCCGGCCTCCGGCGCGCCGATCATCGTGCCGTCGCAGGACATGGTTCTCGGTCTCTACTATCTGTCGATCGTCAACCAGAACGAGCCGGGCGAAGGCATGGTGTTCGCCGACATGGGCGAGCTCCAGCATGCGCTGGAGACCAAGGCGGTGACCCTGCACGCCAAGATCAAGGGCCGCTTCCGCACCGTCGATGCCGAAGGCAAGACGGTGTCGAAGATCTATGAAACCACGCCCGGCCGCATGATCATCGGCGAGCTTCTGCCGAAGAACGTCAACGTGCCGTACGACATCGCCAACCAGGAGATGACCAAGAAGAACATCTCCAAGATGATCGACACCGTCTACCGCCACTGCGGCCAGAAGGAGACGGTCATCTTCTGCGACCGCATCATGGCTCTCGGCTTCGCGCATGCCTGCCGCGCCGGCATTTCGTTCGGCAAGGACGACATGGTGATTCCGGACACCAAGCTGAAGCTGGTCTCCGATACCGAGGCTTTGGCCAAGGAGTACGAGCAGCAGTACAATGACGGCCTGATCACGCAGGGCGAGAAGTACAACAAGGTGGTCGACGCCTGGGCCAAGTGCTCGGAGAAGGTCGCCGACGAGATGATGGCCCGCATCAAGGCCGTCGAGTTCGAGGAAAACGGCCGTCAGAAGCCGATGAACTCGATCTATATGATGTCGCATTCGGGTGCGCGCGGTTCGCCTACCCAGATGCGCCAGCTCGCCGGCATGCGCGGCCTGATGGCCAAGCCTTCGGGCGAGATCATCGAGACGCCGATCATCTCGAACTTCAAGGAAGGCCTCACCGTGCTCGAGTACTTCAACTCGACCCACGGCGCCCGCAAGGGTCTGGCCGACACCGCCTTGAAGACGGCGAACTCGGGGTACCTAACCCGCCGTCTGGTCGACGTGGCGCAGGACTGCATCGTGAATTCGCTGGATTGCGGCACCGACAAGGGCCTCACCATGCAGCCGATCGTCGATGCCGGCCAGATCGTCGCCTCGGTCGGTCAGCGCGTGCTCGGCCGCACGGCGCTCGACGACATCAACCACCCGGTCTCCGGCGAAGTGCTGGTCAAGGCCGGCAAGCTGATGGACGAGCGTGACGTGGAGCAGATCGAGAAGGCCGGCGTCCAGTCGGTCCGCATCCGCTCGGCGCTGACCTGCGAGGTCAGGACCGGAGTCTGCGCGGTCTGCTACGGTCGCGATCTTGCCCGCGGCACGCCCGTCAACCAGGGCGAGGCCGTCGGCGTCATCGCGGCGCAGTCGATCGGCGAGCCGGGCACCCAGCTCACCATGCGCACCTTCCACATGGGCGGCACCGCGCAGGTGGTGGATTCTTCGTTCCTTGAAGCCTCCTATGAGGGCAAGGTCGAGATCCGCAACCGCAACGTGGTGCGCAACTCCGAAGGCCAGCAGATGGTGATGGGCCGCAACATGGCGGTTCTGATCCTCGACGAGGCCGGCAAGGAACGCGCCACGCACCGCGTCGCCTACGGCTCGCGCATCTTCGTGGATGACGGCGACAAGGTGAAGCGCGGGCAGCGCATCGCCGAGTGGGATCCTTACACCCGCCCGATCCTCACCGAAATCGAGGGCAAGGTGGCGTTCGAGGATCTGGTCGACGGCATCTCCGTGCAGGAGACGGCCGACGAGTCGACCGGCATCACCAAGCGTGAGGTCATCGACTGGCGTTCGACGCCGCGCGGCAGCGACCTGAAGCCGGCGATCGTCGTGCAGGACGCCAAGGGCAAGGTGGGCAAGCTGTCGAAGGGCGGCGATGCACGCTTCCTGCTCTCGGTCGAGGCCATTCTCTCGGTCGAGCCGGGCGCGCATGTCCGTCCGGGCGACGTGCTTGCGCGTATCCCGATGGAAAGCGCCAAGACCAAGGACATCACCGGCGGTCTGCCGCGGGTGGCCGAACTGTTCGAGGCTCGCCGTCCGAAGGATCACGCCATCATCGCCGAGATCGATGGCACGGTCCGCTTCGGCCGCGACTACAAGAACAAGCGCCGCATCATCATCGAGCCGCACGACTCGACGCTGGAGCCGGTCGAGTACCTGATCCCGAAGGGCAAGCCGTTCCATCTGCAGGACGGCGACGTCATCGAGAAGGGCGACTACATCCTCGACGGCAACCCGGCGCCGCATGACATCCTGGCGATCAAGGGCGTGGAGGCGCTTGCGTCCTACCTCGTCAACGAGATCCAGGAGGTCTACCGCCTGCAGGGCGTGTCGATCAACGACAAGCACATCGAGGTGATCGTTCGCCAGATGCTGCAGAAGGTCGAGATCACCACGCAGGGCGACTCGACCTACATTCCGGGCGACCACGTCGACGTGATCGAGCTGGAAGAGGTCAACGAGCGGTTGATCGAGGACGGCAAGAAGCCGGCCGAAGGTCAGCCGGTGCTGCTCGGCATCACCAAGGCCTCGCTGCAGACGCCGTCCTTCATCTCGGCCGCATCCTTCCAGGAGACGACGAGGGTGCTGACGGAAGCTGCGGTCGCCGGTAAGACCGACATGCTGCAGGGTCTGAAGGAGAACGTCATCGTCGGCCGCTTGATCCCGGCCGGTACGGGCGGCACGATGAGCCAAATAAGGCGCATCGCCACCTCGCGCGACGAGCTCATCATCGACGAGCGCCGCAAGGCCTCCGGTGTGGAGGTCGCCGAGCCGATGCTGACCAACATGGTCAACGCCGCGCAGTAAGCGCGGATGCAATGAGAGAAAGAAAAGGGGCCCGCGTGGCCCCTTTTTTCATTCGGGTTATGAACGAGGAAAAGCCATGAGCGCCAGGACCTGGACAGCTGTCGACGACTACATCGTCTCCTCTCTTTTCGATGCGGATCCCGCGCTAGACGCCGTGCTTGCGGCCAACCGCGAGCAGGGCCTGCCGGCGATCGACGTCTCGGCCGCGCAGGGCAAATTGCTTTCGCTTCTGGTGCGGATTCGCGGCGCAAGGAAGGTGCTCGAGATCGGCACGCTCGGTGGTTACTCGACCATCTGGATGGCAAGGGGCCTGCCTGCCGATGGCAGAGTAGTGACGCTGGAGCTTGAGCCGCACCATGCCAAGGTCGCGCGTTCGAACTTCGAGCGGGCAGGGGTTTCCGACAAGGTGGATCTGCGGCTCGGGCCAGCTCTTCAATCGCTAGCAGCCTTGGTCAGCGAAAATGCCGGTCCGTTCGACCTGATCTTCATCGACGCCGATAAGCCGAACAACCCGAATTATCTCAGCTGGGCCATGCGGCTGTCGCGCTCCGGAACGGTCATCGTTTGCGACAACGTCATCCGCGACGGCGCCGTGCTGAAGGATGACGGCCGCGACGAATACGTCGTCGGTGCCCGAGCAGCGCTCTCATTCATCGGGCAGGAGAAGCGGCTGGACGGCACCGCCATCCAGACCGTCGGCGCCAAGGGCTATGACGGATTTGCGATAGCGATCGTGGACTGACGCCGGCGCTGCAGGGGGCTTGCTGTTAATCGAAGAAAGGCTCGACCACATTGCGCTTGCCGAGCATGAAGGCGTCGGCGACGTGCTGGAGCGGGGCCAGGTCGACGTCGCAGATGCCGGCGCGGACAATCTCGGCGAAACGCTTGTAGAGCATCGGATATTCGGCTTCCGGCTCGTCATGGATGATCTTGCCGTCGACGGCGAGCTTTGCGCCGCCGCCCGAAAGCACCATCTTGCCCTCGTCGGTCTCGGCCAGGATGTCCCAGCTCTGCGGACCGGTCTGCAGCCAGTCGAGTTCCATCGTCACCGGGAGCCCGTTCGAGGTGCGGAAGGTGACATGCGCCGCGACCGGCGAGGCGCGGTTCTCGGGGAAGTCGAGCACGGCCGAGGTGATGAACATCGGCGGCAAGATGTGGGTAGCGATCGATAGCGCGTTGATGCCGGGATCGAACACGCCGAAACCGCCCGGCGCCCAGATCCATTCCTGGTTCGGGTGCCAGCGGCGCACGTCTTCCTTCCAGTTGATCGCCGCCGAGTCGATTCTGGCCGAAGCCAGGAGGGCGCGCGCGGCCTCGACCGCCGGCGCGTAGCGCGAATGCCAGCTGGCGAAAAGCGAAACGCCTTTCTTCGCGGCAATCGCCTTCAGGTGCTCGACCTCGCTGACGGTGGCGCCCGGCGGCTTCTCCATGAAGACGTGCTTTCCGGCGTCGAGCGCGGTCCGCGCGGCGTCATAGCGGAACTGCGGCGGCATGCAGAGCGAGACGGCTTCCAGGCCCGGCTCGGCCTCGAGCATCGCCTCGATCGTCGGATAGTTCGGGATGCCGTCCACCTTGCCATGGCGGCTGGCGGCGGCCGCAAGCTGATAACTGCTGTCCTTGGCCAGTGCCGGAAGATGCTGGTCGCGGACGATCTTTCCCACGCCGACGATACCGATCCTGATGGGGTTGCTGGTCATTGGGACTCCGAGGGATGGAAGAAGTAGGTGTTCTTAGGCAGGACAACGGTGCCCGGCAAGCCTGGACGAAATCGCAATCTCGCGATCCCTCACGGGATCAGCTCGGCTCGTCGAAGGTAACGATCGAGACTTCGCCCTCCAGCGCGCCCTGATAGGCGGACAGATGCGGCTCTTCGTCGGGGGTGCCTTCCATGTCGCCGATCTGGTCGAGCTCGGCTTCGGCGAATCCTTCGGCGGCGAGCGATTCGAGCGCGCGGCGGACGGCAGAATCATCGTCGGGCGCGACCAGCATCACATGCACGCCTTCCGGCTTGCCGCCTTTTCGCCGCCACACCCGGCCGGTGATGATGGTGACCGGGCGCTCCTCGTTGTCGTTCACGGGCTGATTCCTCCGGAAGCGGGGAGTTTTGCCATTCATGCCGCCTTATTTGCACGAAGCCGGCCGAGATGACAGGCGAAAGCGGGTCACTTTCTTCCTCGCTCTTGAAAAAAGACGCAAGAAAATTACATGCGTTTTCCGCATGGCTGCCAAGCTCCGGATCGGGCGCAATATTTGCCGTTCCGGGGTTGACGGATAGGGGGCTTGCGAGTAGAAGCCGCCACGTCAGAACCGATGTGAGACTTGCTTTTCCGAGGCGACGCGCCTTGGAGTTTGCCTCAAACAGGGTTCGTTTTACGAGCGAAAAGACATCTCCGGCGCGCATGAAGCGGCTTCCGCTTCCTCTGCAATTTGTTCGGGCAGGACCGCGAGGCGCGGTGTGTTGCCCGAATTCGCGTATGGAAATGACGCTTTGAGCGGCCCTGACAGGGCAAGACACGGAATTGAGAGACAAGAGGGTTTAATGCCTACCGTCAACCAGCTGATCCGCAAGCCGCGCCTGGCGCCGGTGAAGCGCAACAAGGTCCCGGCCATGCAGCAGAACCCGCAGAAGCGGGGCGTCTGCACGCGCGTCTACACGACGACGCCGAAGAAGCCGAACTCGGCGCTGCGCAAGGTGGCCAAGATCCGTCTGACCAATGGTTTCGAAGTGATCGGCTACATCCCGGGCGAAGGCCATAACCTTCAGGAGCACTCGGTGGTCATGATCCGTGGCGGCCGCGTCAAGGATCTGCCGGGCGTCCGCTATCACATCATCCGCGGCGTGCTCGACACCCAGGGTGTGAAGAACCGCAAGCAGCGCCGTTCGAAATACGGTGCCAAGCGTCCGAAGTAAGGGTTTCCGGCTTCGGCGCTTTTTTTGACTGCGCCGTGCCACGAGATTGAGAGACAAGAGCCATGTCCCGTCGTCACAGTGCAGAAAAGCGTGAGATCAATCCGGACCCCAAGTTCGGCGATCTGGTCGTCACCAAGTTCATGAACGCCGTCATGTATGACGGCAAGAAGTCGGTCGCCGAGACCATCGTCTACGGCGCGCTGGACCAGGTCCAGGCCAAGACCAAGCAGGAGCCGGTCGCTGTCTTCCACCAGGCGCTCGACAATGTCGCGCCGCATGTGGAAGTGCGTTCGCGTCGCGTCGGCGGCGCCACCTACCAGGTTCCGGTGGACGTGCGCCCCGAGCGCCGCCAGGCGCTGGCCATCCGCTGGCTGATCGCCGCCGCACGCAACCGCAACGAGACTACGATGGTCGACCGCCTCTCGGGCGAGCTGATGGACGCGGCCAACAACCGCGGCACGGCCGTCAAGAAGCGTGAAGACACCCACAAGATGGCGGAAGCCAACCGCGCCTTCGCGCACTACCGCTGGTAAAGCGCGAACGAGACTGAGAGGCACCTCCCATGGCCCGCGAATACAAAATCGAAGACTACCGCAATTTCGGTATCATGGCGCATATCGACGCCGGCAAGACGACGACGACCGAGCGCGTCCTGTACTACACGGGCAAGTCGCACAAGATCGGCGAAGTCCATGACGGCGCTGCCACCATGGACTGGATGGAGCAGGAGCAGGAACGCGGCATCACCATCACCTCGGCCGCGACCACGACCTTCTGGAAGGGTCGTGACGGCAAGATGCGCCGCTTCAACATCATCGACACTCCCGGACACGTCGACTTCACCATCGAGGTCGAGCGCTCGCTGCGCGTGCTCGACGGCGCCATCGCGCTGCTCGATGCCAACGCCGGCGTCGAGCCGCAGACCGAGACCGTGTGGCGCCAGGCCGACAAGTACCACGTGCCGCGCATGATCTTCTGCAACAAGATGGACAAGATCGGCGCCGACTTCTACCGCTCGGTGGAAATGATCGGCTCGCGCCTCGGCGCGCAGGCCGTCGTCATGCAGCTGCCGATCGGCGCCGAGACCGAGTTCAAGGGCGTCGTCGACCTCGTCGAAATGAACGCGCTGGTCTGGCGCGACGAGACACTGGGCGCTGCCTGGGACGTCGTCGGGATCCCGGCCGACCTCAAGGACAAGGCCGCTCAGTATCGCGAGAAGATGATCGAGGCCGCCGTCGAGATGGACGAGACCGCGCTCGAGAATTACCTCGAAGGCAACATGCCGTCGAACGACGAGATCCGTGCGCTGATCCGCAAGGGCACCATCGCGGTCAAGTTCTTCCCGATGTTCTGCGGCTCGGCCTTCAAGAACAAGGGCGTGCAGCCGCTGCTGGACGCCGTTGTCGAATACCTGCCGTCGCCGATCGACGTGCCGGCCATCAAGGGTGTCGACGCCAAGACCGACGCCGAGATCGAGCGTCATGCCGACGACAACGAGCCGCTGTCGATGCTGGCGTTCAAGATCATGAACGACCCGTTCGTCGGCTCGCTGACCTTCGCTCGCATCTATTCGGGCAAGCTCACCAAGGGCACCTCGCTCGACAACACCGTGAAGGGCAAGAAGGAGCGCATCGGCCGCATGCTGCAGATGCATGCGAATTCGCGCGCCGATATCGAGGAAGCCTATGCCGGCGACATCGTCGCGCTGGCCGGCCTCAAGGACACGACGACCGGCGACACGCTCTGCGATCCGCTGCATCCGGTCATCCTCGAGCGCATGGAATTCCCCGATCCGGTCATCCAGATCGCCATCGAGCCGAAGACCAAGAACGACCAGGAAAAGATGGGCCTCGCGCTGCATCGCCTGGCGGCCGAGGATCCGTCCTTCCGCGTCAAGACCGACGAGGAAAGCGGTCAGACCATCATCGCCGGCATGGGCGAGCTGCATCTCGACATCATCGTCGACCGCATGCGCCGCGAGTTCAAGGTGGAAGCCAATGTCGGCGCTCCGCAGGTGGCCTATCGCGAGACGATCACCCGGACCCACGAGCAGGACTACACGCACAAGAAGCAGACGGGCGGCACCGGCCAGTTCGCTCGCGTCAAGATCGTGTTCGAGCCGAACACCGAGAGCGAAGAGTTCCTGTTCGAGTCCAAGATCGTCGGCGGTGCGGTGCCGAAGGAATACATCCCGGGCGTCGAGAAGGGCATCCAGAGCGTCATGGGTTCCGGCCCGTTTGCTGGTTTCCCGATGATCGGTGTCAAGGCGACGCTGATCGACGGCGCCTTCCACGACGTCGACTCCTCGGTGCTGGCGTTCGAAATTGCCTCCCGCGCCTGCTTCAAGGAAGCGGCCCCGAGGCTCGGCGTGCAGCTGCTGGAGCCGATCATGAAGGTCGAGGTCGTGACGCCGGAAGACTATGTCGGCGGCGTTATCGGTGACCTCAACGGCCGTCGCGGCCAGATCCAAGGCCAGGAAGCCCGTGGCGTGGCAGTCGTCATCAACGCGATGGTGCCTTTGGCCAACATGTTCAAGTACGTCGACAATCTGCGTTCGATGTCGCAGGGCCGCGCCCAGTACACGATGCAGTTCGACCACTATGAGCCGGTCCCTACGGCGGTGGCCCAGGAAGTCCAGAAAAAGTACGCGTGAGAATGCCTGTGCCACCGGAACCGCGGCTCTTACGCGTTTCCGGTTCGGCTGGAGCGAATATCAATTTCCCCGAGCGGGATGAGTAAAGACGGAGAAATACAGTGGCAAAAGGTAAATTCGAGCGCACCAAGCCGCATGTGAACATTGGCACGATCGGCCACGTCGATCATGGCAAGACGTCGCTGACGGCGGCGATCACGAAGTATTTTGGCGAATACAAGCGCTATGACCAGATCGACGCGGCGCCGGAAGAGAAGGCGCGCGGCATCACCATCTCGACGGCGCATGTCGAGTATGAGACGGCCAACCGTCACTATGCCCATGTCGACTGCCCCGGCCACGCCGACTATGTGAAGAACATGATCACCGGCGCCGCGCAGATGGACGGCGCGATCCTGGTGGTTTCGGCCGCCGACGGCCCGATGCCGCAGACCCGCGAGCACATCCTTTTGGCCCGTCAGGTCGGCGTGCCCTCGATCGTGGTGTTCCTGAACAAGGTCGACCAGGTCGACGACGCCGAGCTGCTCGAGCTGGTCGAGCTCGAGGTTCGCGAACTGCTGACCAAGAACGAGTTCCCCGGCGACGACATTCCGATCGTCAAGGGCTCGGCTCTGGCTGCGCTGGAAGATTCGAACAAGACCATCGGCGAGGACGCCATCCGCGAGCTGATGGCGCAGGTCGACGCCTATATCCCGACGCCGGTCCGTCCGCTGGACAAGCCGTTCCTGATGCCGATCGAGGACGTGTTCTCGATCTCGGGCCGCGGCACGGTCGTGACCGGCCGCGTCGAGCGCGGCGTGGTCAAGGTCGGCGAGGAATTGGAGATCGTCGGCATCCGTCCGACGGCCAAGACCACCTGCACGGGCGTGGAGATGTTCCGCAAGCTGCTCGACCAGGGCCAGGCCGGCGACAACATCGGCGCGCTGTTGCGCGGCATCGACCGCGAGGGTGTCGAGCGCGGCCAGGTTCTGGCCAAGCCGGGCTCGGTGAAGCCGCACAAGAAGTTCGTGGCCGAAGCCTACATCCTGACCAAGGACGAGGGCGGCCGTCACACGCCGTTCTTCACCAACTACCGTCCGCAGTTCTACTTCCGCACCACCGACGTGACCGGCATCGTGACGCTGCCGGCCGGCACCGAGATGGTGATGCCCGGCGACAACATCACCGTCGACGTCGAGCTGATCGTGCCGATCGCCATGGAAGAGAAGCTGCGCTTCGCCATCCGTGAAGGCGGCCGCACCGTCGGTGCCGGCATCGTCGTCACCATCAAAGAATAATTGGACGAAACGGATCTGTCGCGGGCGCGGGGCTGCCCGCGCCGCGCCAGAACAAGGAATTGACGCATGAACGGACAGAATATCCGCATCCGCCTTAAGGCGTTTGACCACCGGGTGCTCGACGCCTCGACGCGCGAAATCGTGTCGACCGCCAAGCGCACCGGCGCCAACGTCCGCGGCCCCATTCCGCTGCCGACGCGGATCGAAAAGTTCACGGTCAACCGGTCGCCTCACGTCGACAAGAAGAGCCGCGAGCAGTTCGAGATGCGCACCCACAAGCGGCTGCTCGACATCGTCGATCCGACCCCGCAGACGGTCGATGCTCTGATGAAGCTCGATCTGGCCGCCGGTGTCGACGTCGAGATCAAGCTCTAAGGAACAAGAGGGCGGGGCGACCCGGAACTCTGAAGGAACCAAGAGGCGTGGAGGGGCGTCAGCCCCGACAGGGAACTCTAAAGGAATTGAACCGATGCGTTCAGGTGTGATTGCAAAGAAGGTGGGAATGACCCGCATCTATAACGATGCCGGGGAACACGTTCCCGTCACCGTTCTCCAGATGGAGAACTGCCAGGTCGTGGCGCAGCGCACGCAGGAGAAGAACGGCTACACAGCCGTCCAGCTCGGCGTTGGCCTTGCCAAGGTGAAGAACACGTCGAAGGCGATGCGCGGCCATTTCGCTGCCGCCTCCGTCGAGCCGAAAGCGAAGCTCGCCGAGTTCCGCGTCTCCGCCGACAACATGATCGACGTCGGCGCCGAGCTCACCGTCGAGCACTTCGTCGCTGGCCAGAAGGTCGACGTGACGGGCACCTCGACCGGCAAGGGTTTCCAGGGCGTGATCAAGCGGCACAACATGGGTGGCGGCCGCGCCACGCACGGTAACTCGGTCTCGCACCGCACGCACGGCTCGACCGGTCAGCGCCAGGACCCCGGTAAGGTGTTCAAGGGCAAGAAGATGGCCGGCCACATGGGCGACGTCCGCGTCACCACCCAGAATGTCGAGGTCGTCTCGACCGATGCCGACCGCGGCCTGATCCTGATCCGCGGCGCCGTCCCGGGAGTGAAGGGCGCCTGGATCCTGGTCCGTGACGCGGCCAAGGTTGCGCTGCCGGCCAACGCGCCGAAGCCAGCCGCGATCCGTGCCGCTGCCGCCAAGAACGATGCCCCGACCAATGAGGGAGCGGAATAATGGACCTCAAGATCACAACCCTCGGCGGCAAGGACGCCGGCAAGGTAAAGCTCTCCGAGGAGATCTTCGGCCTTGACCCGCGTGAGGACATCCTGCAGCGCGTCGTGCGCTGGCAGCTGGCCAAGAAGCAGCAGGGCACGCACAAGGCCAAGGGCCGCGCCGAGATCGCGCGCACCGGCGCCAAGATGTACAAGCAGAAGGGTACGGGCCGCGCCCGTCACCATTCGGCTCGCGCTCCGCAGTTCCGCGGCGGTGGCAAGGCGCACGGCCCGGTCGTGCGCAGCCATGAGCACGAGCTGCCGAAGAAGGTGCGCGCGCTGGGCCTGAAGCACGCTCTCTCGGCCAAGGCCAAGAGCGCTTCGCTGATCATCGTCGACGAGCTGAAGCTGGCCGAAGCCAAGACCAAGGCGCTGGTGGCGAGCCTCGAGACGCTCGGGCTCACCAATGCCCTGGTGATCGGCGGCGCCGAGCTTGACCAGAACTTCAAGCTGGCGGCGACCAACATTCCCAACATCGACGTGCTGCCGATCCAGGGCATCAACGTCTACGACATTCTGCGCCGCGGCACGCTGGTCCTTTCGAAGGCCGCCGTCGAGGCTCTCGAGGAGCGCTTCAAATGACCGACCTCCGTCACTACGACGTGATCGTCTCGCCGGCGATCACCGAAAAGTCGACCATGGCTTCCGAGCAGAACCAGGTCGTCTTCAATGTCGCCAAGAAGGCGTCGAAGCCGGAAATCAAGGCCGCCGTGGAAGCTCTCTTCGGCGTCAAGGTTACGGCCGTGAACACGCTCGTCCGAAAGGGCAAGATCAAGCGCTTCCGCGGCACGGTTGGCCGCCAGGGCGACGTCAAGAAGGCGGTTGTGACGCTGGCCGACGGCCAGTCGATCGACGTCGCGACGGGTCTCTGAGCAAGGCCGCGAGGACAGGACAATGGCACTCAAGAAATTCAACCCGGTAACGCCGAGCACCCGTCAGCTGGTCATCGTCGACCGCTCGGGCCTCTACAAGGGCAAGCCCGTCAAGGGCCTGACCGAAGGCCTGACCAAGTCGGGCGGCCGCAATAATTACGGCCGCATCACCGCCCGCTTCATCGGCGGCGGTCACAAGCGTTCGTACCGCATCATCGACTTCAAGCGTAAGAAGTACGACGTCGTCGGCACGGTCGAGCGCATCGAATACGATCCGAACCGCACCGCCTTCATCGCGCTGATCAAGTATGACGACGGCGAGCTGTCCTACATCCTGGCGCCGCAGCGTCTGGCCGCCGGCGACAAGATCGTGGCCGGCGAAGCGGTCGACGTGAAGCCGGGCAACGCGATGCCGCTGGCTTCGATGCCGGTCGGCACGATCGTCCACAATATCGAGCTGAAGCCGGGCAAGGGCGGCCAGGTCGCCCGTTCGGCCGGCGGTTACGCCCAGCTCGTCGGCCGCGACCAGGGCATGGCGATCCTGCGCCTCAACTCGGGCGAGCAGCGCGTCGTGCACGGTTCCTGCATGGCCACCGTCGGCGCCGTGTCGAACCCCGATCACGGCAACATCAACGACGGCAAGGCCGGCCGCACGGTGTGGCGCGGCAAGCGCCCGCACAATCGCGGCGTGGCCATGAACCCGGTCGATCATCCGCACGGTGGTGGCGAAGGCCGCACCTCGGGTGGCCGTCACCCGGTTTCGCCCTGGGGCAAGCCGACCAAGGGCAAGAAGACGCGGTCCAACAAGGCGACCGACAAGTTCATCGTGCGCTCGCGCCATCAGCGCAAGAGCTAAGAAGAGGTAACGCCAAGTGACTCGTTCGATTTGGAAAGGCCCCTTCATCGACGGCTACCTTCTCAAGAAGGTGGACAAGGTTCGTGAAGGCGGTCGCAATGAGGTGATCAAGATGTGGAGCCGTCGCTCCACCATCCTGCCGCAGTTCGTCGGCTTCACCTTCGGTGTCTACAACGGCCAGAAGCACGTTCCCGTCTCCGTGAACGAGGACATGGTCGGCCACAAGTTCGGTGAATTCGCTCCGACCCGGACCTATTACGGTCATGGCGCGGATAAGAAGGCGAAGAGGAAATAATCATGGGCAAGGCCAAAGCTCCGCGCAGGCTTGCTGACAACGAGGCGCGCGCCGTTCTGCGCACCATCCGTATCAGCCCGCAGAAGCTGAACCTGGTTGCCGCGCTGATCCGCGGCAAGAAGGTCGCGACAGCGCTTTCCGACCTCGAATTCTCGGCCAAGCGGATTTCCGGCACGGTCAAGAAGACCCTGGAGTCGGCGATCGCCAACGCGGAAAACAACCACGACCTCGATGTCGATGCGCTGATCGTATCGGAAGCCTATGTCGGCAAGTCGATCGTCATGAAGCGTTTCCACGCGCGTGGCCGTGGTCGCGCCAGCCGTATCGAAAAGCCGTTCTCGCACCTCACGATCGTCGTTCGTGAAGTCGAGGAAAAAGGGGAGGCCGCATAATGGGCCAGAAAGTCAATCCGATCGGGCTGCGTCTCGGCATCAACCGCACCTGGGATTCGCGCTGGTTCGCGAACACCGGCGAATACGGTCAGCTGCTGCATGAAGACATCAAGATCCGTAAGTATCTTGAGAAGGAACTCAAGCAGGCCGCGATCTCCAAGGTCGTGATCGAGCGTCCGCACAAGAAGTGCCGCGTCACCATCCATGCCGCGCGTCCGGGCCTGATCATCGGCAAGAAGGGCGCCGACATCGAGAAGCTCCGCAGGAAGCTGATGGAGATGACGAAGTCCGAGACGCACCTCAACATCGTTGAAGTGCGCAAGCCGGAAATCGACGCCACGCTGATCGCCCAGTCGATCGCCCAGCAGCTCGAACGCCGCATTGCGTTCCGTCGCGCCATGAAGCGCGCCGTTCAGTCTGCCATGCGTCTCGGCGCCGAAGGCATACGCATCAACTGCTCCGGCCGTCTCGGCGGCGCTGAAATCGCGCGCATGGAGTGGTACCGCGAAGGCCGCGTGCCGCTCCACACGCTGCGCGCCGATGTCGACTACGGCACGGCCGAGGCGAACACGGCGTACGGCATCTGCGGTGTCAAGGTGTGGGTGTTCAAGGGCGAGATCCTCGAGCACGACCCGATGGCGTCGGAGCGTCGCGCCACGGAAGGCGATCACGGCGGTCAGACCGGCGAGCGTGAGCGCGGTCGCCGTCGCGAGAACGCCTGAGAAATTTGAGAATTTGGAGTTAGAACGATGCTGCAGCCAAAGCGCACAAAGTTCCGCAAGCAGTTCAAGGGCCGTATCCACGGTACCGCCAAGGGCGGCACCAATCTGGATTTCGGCGGTTTCGGGCTGAAGGCGCTTGAGCCGAACCGCGTCACCGCGCGCGAGATCGAGGCGGCCCGCCGCGCGATCACCCGCGAGATGAAGCGCGCCGGCCGCGTCTGGATCCGGGTGTTCCCGGATCTGCCGGTCACCTCGAAGCCGACCGAAGTGCGCATGGGTAAGGGCAAGGGCGCCGTCGACTACTGGGCGGCGCGCGTCAAGCCTGGCCGCATCATGTTCGAGATCGACGGCGTCAGCGAAGAAACCGCGCGTGAGGCGCTGCGTCTCGGCGCCGCCAAGCTCTCGGTCAAGACGCGCTTCGTGCAGCGCATCGCAGAATAAGGACAGGCGATCATGAAAGCCGAAGACATCCGGACCAAGACCCAGGATCAGCTGGCCGACGACCTGGCCGCCCTCAAGAAGGAGCAGTTCAACCTGCGCTTCCAGAAGGCCACCGGCCAGCTCGAGAAGACCGCACGCGTGAAGCAGGTCCGCAGGGACATCGCGCGCATCAAGACCATCGCCGCGGAAAAAGCCGCGGCCAAGAAGGCTTAAGGACGAGAACCATGCCAAAGCGCATCCTGCAGGGCACCGTCGTCAGCGACAAGAACGAGAAGACGGTCGTCGTCAAGGTCGAGCGGCGCTTCACGCATCCCGTGATGAAGAAGACCGTGCGCCTGACCAAGAAGTACAAGGCGCATGACGAGAATAACGCCCATAAGGTCGGCGACCAGGTGTTCATCCAGGAATCGAAGCCGATCTCCAAGGACAAGCGCTGGGTCGTCATCACCGCGGATCAGGCTTGATCCGGGCGAACGAAACGAATTTTGGACAGACCGGGGAGGGGTGAAAGCCCGTCCCGTTAGAAAAGAAGAAGGCGGCCAGTCATGATTCAGATGCAAACAAACCTCGACGTCGCGGACAATTCCGGCGCCCGTCGTGTCATGTGCATCAAGGTGCTGGGCGGTTCGAAGCGGAAGTATGCCTCCGTCGGCGACATCATCGTGGTGTCGATCAAGGAAGCCATCCCGCGCGGCCGCGTTAAGAAGGGCGACGTGATGAAGGCGGTCGTGGTTCGCACGGCCAAGGACATCCGCCGTCCGGACGGCAGCGTGATCCGTTTCGACAAGAACGCGGCCGTTCTCGTCGACAACAAGAAAGAGCCGATCGGCACGCGTATCTTCGGGCCGGTTCCGCGCGAGCTTCGCGCCAAGAACCACATGAAGATCATCTCGCTCGCGCCTGAAGTGCTGTAAGGAGCCGGACCCATGCAAAAGATCAGAAAAGGCGACAAGGTCGTCGTGCTTGCCGGCAAGGACAAGGGCCGTTCGGGCGAAGTCCTGTCGGTGCAGCCGAAGGAAGACACCGCGCTGGTCCGCGGCGTGAACCTCATTCGCCGTCACCAGAAGCAGACCCAGTCCCAAGAGGGCGGGATCATCACCAAGGAAGCGCCGATCCACCTGTCGAACATCGCGCTGGCCGACCCCAAGGACGGCAAGCCGACCCGCGTCGGCTTCGCCATCCAGAAGGACGGCAAGAAGGTGCGCGTCGCCAAGCGTTCGGGAGAAGTCATCAATGGCTAAGGCTGAAACCAAGCAGGCAGCTGCCAAGAACGAGCCGCGCCTCAAGAAGGTCTATCAGGAGACCATCCGCAAGGCGCTGCAGGAGCAGTTCGGCTACGACAACGAGATGCAGGTTCCGCGCATCGACAAGATCGTGCTGAACATGGGCGTCGGTGAGGCGACCGGCGATTCCAAGAAGCCCTCGGTCGCGGCCGACGACCTCGCGCTGATCGCCGGCCAGAAGGCTGTCGTCACCCGCGCCCGCAACTCGATCGCGGGCTTCAAGGTGCGCGAGAACATGCCGATCGGCGCCAAGGTCACGCTGCGCAAGGAACGCATGTACGAGTTCCTCGACCGCCTCGTGAACATCGCGCTGCCGCGCGTTCGCGACTTCCGCGGACTGAACCCGAAGAGCTTTGACGGCCGTGGCAACTACGCCATGGGCATCAAGGAGCACATCGTGTTCCCGGAGATCAACTACGACAAGGTTGATCAGGTCTGGGGCATGGACGTCATCGTTTGTACGACGGCGAAGACGGATGACGAGGCCAGAGCGCTGCTCAAGGCCTTCAACTTCCCCTTCCGCCAGTAACGGCAGCGAAAAAGGAAAAATCTGAAATGGCAAAGACCAGCTCAGTCGAGAAGAACAACCGGCGCCGCAAGCTTGCCGGTCAGTACGCCGCCAAGCGCAAGGCGCTCAAGGACATCGTCATGGACCAGTCCAAGCCGATGGAAGAGCGTTTCCGCGCCCAGTTGAAGCTTTCGGCGCTGCCGCGCAACTCGGCCAAGATCCGCATCCGCAACCGCTGCGAAGTGACGGGGCGTCCGCGCGCCTACTATCGCAAGCTCAAGCTTTCGCGCATCGCGCTTCGCGATCTGGGCAACAACGGCCAGATCCCGGGCCTGGTCAAGTCGAGCTGGTAAGGAGACACTGAGATGTCATTGAGCGATCCTCTCGGCGATATGCTGACCCGCATCCGCAACGCCTATGGCCGCAAGAAGTCGAGCGTCTCGACCCCGGCCTCGCGTCTGCGCGCCCGCGTCCTCGAAGTGCTGAAGTCGGAAGGCTATATCCGCGACTACAGCCAGACCGACTTCGAGAACGGCAAGTCGGAAATCGAGATCGAACTGAAGTATTTCGACGGCGCTCCGGTCGTGCGCGAAATCGAGCGCGTCTCGAAGCCCGGCCGCCGCGTCTATGTCTCGGCCAAGTCGATCCCGCATGTCGCGAACGGCCTCGGCATCGCCATCCTTTCGACGCCGAAGGGCGTCATGGCCGATCACGAAGCGCGCGAGCAGAATGTCGGCGGCGAGATCCTCTGCCAGATTTTCTAAGGGTGAATGGTCAATGGTGAATAGTGAATGGTGAGACTGCACGGGACTTTTGACCGCGCCGTTCGCCATTTCACCATTCACCATTCACCATTCACAGCAGTAAAGGAAGAGGAGACAACAATGTCTCGTATCGGAAAGAAACCCGTTTCGCTGCCGCAGGGCGTCTCCGCGACCGTCAACGGCCAGACCGTGACGGCCAAGGGCCCCAAGGGCGAGCTGAAGTTCGTGGTCAACGACGAAGTGCTGGTCAAGATGGAAGGCGCCGAGATTTCGGTCGAGCCGCGCGACCAGACCAAGACCGCCCGCGCCAAGTGGGGCATGTCGCGCACGCAGATCGTCAACATCCTGCAGGGCGTCAAGGACGGCTTCGAGAAGAAGCTCGAGATCACCGGCGTCGGCTATCGCGCCGCCATGCAGGGCAAGAACCTGCAGCTGGCGCTCGGCTTCAGCCACGACGTGGTCTATGAGACGCCGCAGGGCATCACGATCTCCGTGCCGAAGCCGACCGAAATCACGATCTCCGGCATCGACAAGCAGCAGGTCGGCCAGGTCGCGGCCGAGATCCGCGAGTATCGCGGTCCCGAACCCTACAAGGGCAAGGGCGTGCGCTATGCCGACGAGCGGATTGTCCGCAAGGAAGGCAAGAAGAAGTAAGACTTTTGATCGCCGCGGGGCGCGACCGCGGGAGGCTTGGCCTACCGCACACGGTTGCCCCCGTTTTCTGAAGGCAAGGAACAGAATCATGGCTAGCCCCAAAGAAACAACCCAGCGCCGCGCGCAGCGCGTGCGCCGCCAGCTCAAGAAGGTCGCCGGGGAGCGGCCGCGGCTTTCGGTGCATCGCACCTCGAAGCACATATACGTCCAGGTCATCGACGACGCGAAGGGCCACACGCTGGCCGCCGCCTCGACGCTGGAGAAGGAGCTGAAGGGCTCGCTCAAGACCGGCGCCGACAGCGCCGCTGCTGCCGCGGTCGGCAAGCTGATCGCCGAGCGCGCGTCGAAGGCCGGCGTCAAGGAAGTCGTCTTCGATCGTGGCCCGTACATCTATCACGGCCGCGTCAAGGCGCTGGCCGAGGCTGCCCGCGAAGGCGGTCTGAGCTTCTAATGCATGATCCCGAAAAGTTGCAGACTTTTCGGACAAGATCATGCAAAGGAGAAATTCACCGCCGGTGTCGATAGAGGCGCCGGCAAACAGCAACCCGTGCTTCCGGAAAAGAACAAGGACTAGGATATGGCACAGGAACGTAGGGAAGGCGGCCGCGGCCGCGAGCGTGAACGCGAAGAGCGCGACGACGGCATGGTGGACAAGCTTGTCCACATCAACCGCGTCGCCAAGGTGGTGAAGGGCGGCCGTCGCTTCGGCTTTGCCGCGCTCGTCGTCGTCGGCGACCAGAAGGGCCGCGTCGGCTTCGGCCACGGCAAGGCGCGCGAAGTGCCGGAGGCGATCCGCAAGGCGACCGAGTCGGCCAAGCGCGACATGATCTTCGTGCCGCTGCGTTCGGGCCGCACGCTGCATCACGACGTCGAGGGCCGCTGGGGCGCCGGACGCGTTCTGCTGCGCGCCGCCAAGCAGGGTACCGGCATCATCGCTGGCGGCCCGATGCGCGCCGTCTTCGAGACGCTCGGCATGCATGACGTGGTCGCCAAGTCGATGGGTTCGTCGAACCCCTACAACATGGTTCGCGCCACCTTCGACGCGCTGAAGAGCCAGATGCATCCGAAGGATGTGGCTGCTGCGCGCGGCATCAAGTACTCGACCCTTCAGGCCCGCCGCGGCACCGCCGTCGCGGCCGAAGAATAGTCGACGCTGACCAGGGATTTCGACCATGGCCAAGAAAGCTACCAAGACCATCACCGTCGAGCAGATCGGTTCGCCGATCCGCCGGCCGAAGGAGCAGCGCGCGACGCTGGTCGGCCTCGGCCTCAACAAGATGCACAAGCGGCGCACGCTGGAAGACACCCCTTCGGTGCGCGGCATGATCGCCGCCGTCCAGCACCTCGTCCGCGTTGTGGACGAGGCCTGAACGGAAGCGCAGGAGACAGAAACATGAAACTCAACGATCTGCGTGACAAGGACGGCGCCACGCACTCCAGGAAGCGCCTCGGTCGCGGCATCGGCTCCGGCTCTGGCAAGACCGCCGGTCGCGGCGTCAAGGGCCAGAAGGCACGCTCGGGCGTTGCCATCAACGGCTTCGAGGGCGGCCAGATGCCGCTTTACCGGCGCCTGCCGAAGCGCGGCTTCAACAACCTGTTCGCCAAGAGCTTCACCGTCGTGTCGCTTGCCCGCATCCAGGCTGCGGTCGATGCCAAGAAGCTCGACGCGAAGGAGACCGTGACGGCTGAGACCCTGATCGCTGCCGGCGTCATCCGCCGCGCCAAGGACGGCGTGCGCGTGCTCTCCGACGGCGAGCTCAAGGCCAAGCTCAGCTTCGACGTCGCCGGCGCCTCCAAAGCTGCGATCGAGAAGATCGAGAAGGCGGGCGGTTCGGTGAAGCTGCCGGAAGCGGCCGCCGCCGAGTAACGGCGATTTGAAGCGCGGCCGGCGGGTATGGTTTCATTTTTGCCGCCCGTCCGCGCTTTGATCTGATCAATTAGGCGGCCGCGTCAACGCGGCCGCTTGCATGTTGACGGTCCGGAGCTTATCTCGTGAGCTTCGGTGACACGCGCCGCCTGAGCTGCGGGCATCGAGCGCGACATAGAAATCAATGAAGTAGAGCATGATGTCTTCCGAAAACCGCTTCACACTTTTCGGCATCATGCTCTAGCGGAGAAAATCAGGCATGGCTTCGGCTGCTGAACAACTAGCCTCCAATCTGAATTTTGCGGCCTTCGCCAAGGCCGAGGATCTGAAGAAGCGCATCTGGTTCACCGTCGGCGCGCTGCTCGTCTACCGCCTCGGCACCTACATCCCGCTTCCCGGCATCAATCCCGACGCTTTCGCCCAGGCCTTCTCCTCGCAGAGCAAGGGCGTGCTCGGCATGTTCAACATGTTTGCCGGCGGCGCCGTGCAGCGCATGGCGATCTTCGCGCTCGGCATCATGCCCTACATCTCCGCCTCCATCATCATGCAGCTGATGACCTCGGTCATCCCATCGCTGGAAGCGCTGAAGAAGGAAGGCGAGCAGGGCCGCAAGATCATCAACCAGTACACGCGCTACGGCACCGTGCTGCTGGCCTTGGTGCAGGCCTACGGCATTTCGGTCGGGCTGGAGGGCGGCAACGGTATCGTCACCGATCCCGGCATGTTCTTCCGCATCTCGACCGTCGTCACGCTTGTCGGCGGCACCATGTTCCTGATGTGGCTCGGCGAGCAGATCACCGCGCGCGGCATCGGCAACGGCATTTCGCTGATCATCTTCTCGGGCATCGTCGCCGGTCTGCCGCACGCCATTTCAGGCACGCTGGAACTCGGCCGCACCGGTGCGCTGTCCACGAGCCTGATTCTCGCGATCATCGTGCTCGCCGTCGTCGTCATCGGCGTCATCGTCTTCTTCGAGCGCGCTCAGCGCCGCCTGCTCATCCAGTATCCGAAGCGGCAGGTCGGCAACCGCATGTTCCAGGGCGATACCTCGCATTTGCCGCTGAAGCTCAACACCTCGGGCGTCATCCCGCCGATCTTCGCCTCCTCGCTGCTGCTGCTGCCGGCAACGGTTGCCGGCTTCTCGCAGACCACCAACCTGCCTGCCTGGGCGAGCACGGTTCTTGCGGCGCTGGGCCACGGCCAGCCGCTCTATATGGCGTTCTATGCGGCGATGATCATTTTCTTCGCCTTCTTCTACACGGCGATCGTCTTCAACCCGAAGGACACGGCCGACCAGCTCAAGAAGCATTCCGGCTTCATCCCGGGCTATCGTCCGGGCGAGCGCACCGCCGAATATATCGACTATGTTCTGACGCGTATCACCGTCATCGGCGCCATCTACCTGGTGCTGGTGTGTCTGCTGCCTGAGTTCCTGATTTCAGCGACTGGCGTACCTTTCTATCTCGGTGGCACATCGCTTCTGATCGTGGTCAGTGTCACGCTCGACACGGTGGCGCAGATTCAGGGTCACCTGATCGCGCACCAGTATGAGGGCCTGATCAAGAAGTCGAAGTTGCGCGGGGGTAAGAGGAGCAGATGAGGCTGATATTGCTTGGGCCGCCAGGAGCGGGCAAGGGGACGCAAGCACAGAGACTGGTAGAAAAACACGGCATACCCCAGCTTTCGACGGGAGACATGCTGCGTGCCGCCGTCCAGGCCGGAACCGAAGTCGGCAAGCGGGCCAAGGCGGTGATGGATGCCGGCGAGCTGGTGTCGGACGCGATCGTCAATGCGATCGTCGCCGAGCGGATCGACCAGCCCGACTGCGCCAGGGGCTTCATCCTCGACGGTTATCCGCGCACGCTGGTGCAGGCCGATGCCGTCGAAGCCATGCTCGCCGAGCGCAACATCGCGCTCGACAGCGTCATCGAGCTCGTCGTCGACGACAAGGCGCTGGTCGGGCGCATCGTCAAGCGGGCCGAGGATGCCAAGGCGGCCAGCCAGCCGGTGCGCAAGGACGACAACCCGGCGGTGTTCGAGGAGCGCCTGCGAGAATATTACAAGAAGACGGCGCCGCTGACCGGCTACTACTATGCCAAAGGCAGGCTGATTAGCGTTGACGGCATGGCCAGCATCGACGCGGTGACCGCGGAGATCGAGAAGGTGCTCACGGCGGCGGTGAGCTAGGCCGCTCCGGCAAGCAAAGATTGCGCTTGACTGGAAGAAGCCATTGGGGTATGGCGGCCCGTCTTCCTATCAGGCATGGACTTTGCTTGCCCGCAAGGGCAGGGCATCCGTTTTGAACCAGGAAACTCCCGCAAGGGCCGGCCTCCACCGGACGCGGGGCAACTTAGATAGCGCCGGGCCTGCCTTTTTGAAGGATGGCCGGCCCAAATGGAGATGAAAGAACATGGCTCGTATAGCCGGCGTCAACATTCCGACCAACAAGCGCGTCGTCATTGCGCTTCAGTACATTCACGGCATCGGCAAGAAGTTTGCCCAGGAGATCGTCGACAAGGTCGGCATCCCGGCAGACCGCCGCGTCAACCAGCTGACCGACGCGGAAGTGCTGCAGATCCGCGAGACGATCGACCGCGACTACCAGGTCGAAGGCGACCTGCGCCGCGAGGTCTCGATGAACATCAAGCGGCTGATGGACCTCGGCTGCTACCGCGGGCTGCGTCACCGCCGCTCGCTGCCGGTCCGCGGCCAGCGCACGCATACCAATGCGCGCACCCGCAAGGGCCCGGCCAAGGCGATCGCCGGCAAGAAGAAGTAATTAGGGGAATAAGGGAGTAGGGGAGTAAGGCAGTAGGGAATAGTCCGAAATCGGATCGTTCATTTCCCACTCCCTTACTGCCCTATTCCCCTACTCCCTTACGAAGGTGGAGCCGCTGGCGTTACGGCGGTGTAGAGATCAACTGAAAGGACTACCATGGCCAAGGAAGCCGCTCGTGTTCGCCGTCGCGAACGCAAGAACATCTCGTCGGGCGTTGCCCACGTCAATTCGACCTTCAACAACACGATGATCACCATCACCGACGCGCAGGGCAATTCGATCGCCTGGTCGTCGGCCGGCGCCCAGGGCTTCAAGGGTTCGCGCAAGTCGACCCCGTTCGCCGCCCAGATGGCCGCCGAGGACGTCGCCAAGAAGGCCCAGGAACACGGCATGCGCATGCTCGAGGTCGAGGTCTGCGGACCCGGCTCCGGCCGTGAATCGGCGCTGCGCGCCCTGCAGGCCGCCGGCTTCACGATCACCTCGATCCGCGATGTGACGCCGATCCCGCACAATGGCTGCCGTCCGCGCAAGAAGCGCCGCGTCTAATATTTTTGAACGCCGCGTGAGCGCCAAGGCGCTCCTCCGCGGCAATTCCAGGCTGCCCGCCACGATTGGATGGTGGCGGGTCAAAGGAAGGAAGACACCATGATCCAGAAAAACTGGCAGGAACTGATCAAGCCGAACAAGATCGAGTTCTCGTCGAAGAAGAAGACGCTGACCACGCTCGTGGCCGAGCCGCTCGAGCGCGGCTTCGGCCTCACGCTCGGCAACGCGCTGCGGCGCGTGCTTCTGTCTTCGCTGCGCGGCGCGGCCGTCACCGCCGTGCAGATCGACGGCGTGCTGCATGAGTTCTCGTCCATCGCCGGCGTGCGCGAGGACGTGACCGACATCGTGCTCAACATCAAGGAAATCGCCATCCGCATGGAAGGCGATGGTCCCAAGCGCATGGTCGTGCGCAAGCAGGGTCCGGGCGCCGTCCTTGCCGGCGACATCCAGACCGTCGGCGACGTCGAGATCCTCAACCCCGACCACGTGATCTGCACGCTGGACGAGGGTGCGGAGATCCGCATGGAGTTCACCGTCGACACCGGCAAGGGCTATGTGCCGGCTGAGCGCAACCGCGCCGAGGACGCGCCGATCGGCTTGATCCCGGTCGACAGCCTCTACTCGCCAGTCAAGAAGGTCTCCTACAAGGTCGAGAACACCCGCGAGGGCCAGGTTCTCGACTATGACAAGCTGACCATGACCATCGAGACCGACGGTTCGATCTCGGGCGAGGACGCCGTGGCTTTCGCGGCCCGCATCCTGCAGGACCAGCTCAGCCTGTTCGTCAACTTCGACGAGCCGCAGAAGGAAGTCGCCACCGAGGCCGTCACCGAGCTGGCCTTCAACCCGGCGCTGCTCAAGAAGGTCGACGAGCTCGAGCTTTCGGTGCGTTCGGCCAACTGCCTGAAGAACGACAACATCGTCTATATCGGCGACCTGATCCAGAAGACGGAAGCCGAGATGCTGCGCACTCCGAATTTCGGCCGCAAGTCGCTGAACGAGATCAAGGAAGTGCTGGCGGCGATGGGTCTGCACCTCGGCATGGAAGTGCCGGATTGGCCCCCGGAAAACATCGAAGACCTCGCCAAGCGTTACGAAGATCAATATTGAGCATGAATTCCAAGGATCGGCGGCGCGAGCCGCTCGATCCGACGGTCATGCGGAAAACCATCAGAGGCCGTGGCCTCTTGAACAACTAAAGAAGGAAAAGAGCCATGCGCCACGGTTTCAAAGGCCGTCGCTTCGCCCGCAGCGTGAGCCACCGCAAGTCGATGTTCGCCAACCTCGCCGTGTCTCTGATCGAGCACGAGCAGATCGTCACCACCCTGCCGAAGGCGAAGGACCTGCGTCCGATCGTCGAGAAGCTGGTGACGCTCGGCAAGCGCGGCGACCTGCACGCCCGCCGCCAGGTGATCGCGCAGATCGGCAATGAAGGCGTCGTCAAGCGCCTGTTCGAAACCATCGCACCGCGCTACGCCAGCCGCAACGGCGGCTACCTGCGCATCATGAAGGCGGGCTTCCGCCACGGCGACAATGCCGCCATGGCGGTCATCGAGTTCGTCGACCGCGACACCTCGGCCAAGGGCGCCGCCGACCGCGCGCGTCTCGAGGCCGAAGGCGGCGAAGAGGAAGCCGCGGCCGCATAAGGCCAGGTTTTCAGCGAATGAATTCAAGGGGCCTTCGGGGCCCCTTTTTCGTTCTGAAACCAGCGAGCAGGGCGAGCGGATTTTCGTTCTCGTTCTCACGCTTTTGCGCGACAAGCATCGTATTTCCGTGCATTAGCCTTTCATTCTGCACAATCGTCGGGACAATGGCGCCTGATCTGGAGGATTCGGAATGCACCTCAAACGGCTGTTTCTTATTGCGGTTTGCACGCTTGCCGCTTTCGCCGCGGCTCCTAGCGTCAGACAGGCATTCGCAGAAGATGCCGCCAAGCCGGCCGACCCTGGCCTTTCCGACGTGCTGACCGATCTCTTGCATGGCGTCGAGGGCGAGAACTCCACTTCCGGGCCCGACAAGCGCGTGCCGTTCGGCCGCGAGGAGGTGCAGCTTTCGTTTGCGCCGCTGGTCAAGCAGACGGCGCCGGCCGTGGTCAACGTCTATGCCTCGCAGACCGCAAAGGTGACCTCGCCGTTCGAGGGCGATCCCTTCTTCGAGGAGTTCTTCGGCCGCGCGCAGCCGCGCGCGCAGTCTTCGCTCGGTTCCGGCGTGCTGGTCGATCCGAGCGGCGTGATCGTCACCAACTACCATGTCATCAAGGATGCCGACGAGGTGAAGGTCGCGACGGCCGACGGGCGCGAGTTCACATCCAAGGTGATGCTGAAGGACGAGACACTGGATCTTGCCGTGCTCAAGATTTCCGCCGACAAGCCGTTCCCGGTGATCGCCATCGGCGATTCCGACGCGCTTGAGGTCGGCGACCTGGTGCTCGCCATCGGCAATCCCTTCGGCGTCGGCCAGACGACCACCAGCGGCATCGTTTCGGCGCTTGCCCGCAGCCATATCGGCGTTTCCGACTCCGGCTATTTCATCCAGACCGATGCCGCCATCAATCCCGGCAATTCCGGCGGCGCGCTGATCAACATGGGCGGCCAACTGGTCGGCATCAACACGGCTATCTATAGCCGCAGCGGCGGCTCGATCGGTATCGGTTTCGCCATTCCGTCGAACATGGTCAGGGCTTTCGCCGACGCCGCCAAGGCCGGCCTGGATTTCTTCGAGCGGCCCTATATCGGCGCCGAGTTTGAAGCCGTGACACCGCAGATCGCGGAATCGCTCGGCATGGAAAAGCCGACCGGCGCGTTGGTCTCGTCGGTCGATGCGGCCGGACCGGCCGGCAAGGCGGGGCTCAAGCCGGGCGACGTCGTGCTGTCGCTCAACAACACGCCGGTCGAAAGCATCGAGGCGCTGGACTACCGCATGGCGACGCTGTCGATCGGTACGAAGGCGACCTTCGCCGTACTGAGCAAGGGCCAGCAGGCAACGCTCGAGATTGCGCTGGAGCGCGCCCCCGAAGGCGCGAAGGCGAGCGAGGTCACGCTGCATGGCCGCAGCCCCTTCGCCGGCGCCAAGGTGGCAGAGCTTTCGCCGCGCCTTGCCCAGCGTCTCGGGCTGCGCACCGACATGAAGGGGGTCACCGTGGTCGACATCAACCGCGATTCACCGGCCGCCGATTTCGGCTTCCAACCGGGCGATATCGTGCGCGAAGTGAACGGCACCAGCATCGATAAGGCGGCGACGCTGGCACAGATTGCGCAGCAGGACACGCGGTGGTGGCGGTTTACCGTCGAGCGCGGTGGGCAGATACTGCGCCAAGTGTTGCGTTACTGAGCAGGCTCTGGAAAAGGGGCCGCGTTCCAACCAAATAAAAGTGCATGGCCGATCTGTTCAGCGTCGATGAACCGGAGAAGGCGCCGCCTGGCCGGCCGCTGGCTGACCGGTTGCGCCCGAAGACCCTTGGCGAGGTCGTTGGCCAGGAGCACTTGACCGGCCCGGATGGCGCGCTGACGCGGCTGATCAATTCCGGCACGCTCGGCTCGATGATTTTCTGGGGCCCGCCCGGCACCGGCAAGACGACGGTGGCGCGGTTGCTCGCCGGCGAAACCCACCTCGCCTTCGAGCAGATATCGGCGGTGTTTTCCGGCGTCGCCGACCTGAAGAAAGTGTTCGAGGCAGCAAAATTGCGCCGGACCAATGGCCGCCAGACGCTGCTCTTCGTCGACGAGATCCATCGCTTCAACCGCGCCCAGCAGGACGGTTTTTTGCCGGTCATGGAAGACGGCACGGTGGTGCTGGTCGGCGCCACGACGGAGAACCCATCCTTCGAGCTGAACGCGGCGCTTCTGTCCCGCGCGCGGGTGCTCGTCTTCCGCTCGCTGGACGAGGAGAGCATCGCCAAGCTGCTGGAGCGGGCCGAGGCGACCGAGGGCAGGGCGCTGCCGCTCGACGACGAGGCGCGGGCCATGCTGATCCGCATGAGCGATGGCGACGGTCGTGCCTCGCTGACGCTCGCCGAGGAGGTCTGGCGCGCCGCCAAGCCGGGCGAGGTGTTTGGGCCCGAAGGCCTGCAGCGCGTCATCCAGCGTCGCGCGCCGATCTACGACAAGGGCCAGGACGGCCACTACAACCTGATCTCGGCGCTGCATAAATCGGTACGCGGCTCGGATCCGGACGCCGCGCTGTATTACCTCGCCCGCATGTTCGATGCCGGTGAGGATCCGCTCTATCTCGGCCGCCGGCTGGTGCGCATGGCGGTGGAAGATATCGGGCTTGCCGATCCGCAGGCCCTGGTCGTCGCCAATGCCGCAAAGGACGCCTACGATTATCTCGGCTCGCCCGAGGGCGAACTCGCCTTCGCCGAGGCCACCGTCTATCTCGCCACCGCGCCCAAGTCGAACGCCGTCTACACCGCCTTCAAGGCGGCGACACAAGCGGCCAAGGAATTCGGCTCGCTGCTGCCGCCCAAGCACATCCTCAACGCGCCAACCAAGCTGATGAAGGAAGAGGATTACGGCGCCGGCTACCGCTACGACCACGACGAGCCGGATGCCTTTTCCGGCCAGGACTATTTCCCGGAAAAGATGGGCCGCCGCACTTTCTACGATCCGCCCGAGCGCGGCTTCGAGCGCGAGGTCAAGAAGCGGTTGGAATACTGGGCAAAGCTGCGCAAAGAGCGGGAATAGCCGCTTCCGCGGCTCGGCGAGCCCGGGTGCTTCGCGGCGAAGTTTCGTCGGCATGACAGCAAAGTCGAGATGCTGGCGCGATCGTGAGCGGGCAAACCTGTTCCAGATTGTGCCGCGTCATGAAAAATCCTATGAAGGCGCACGGCTGGCGGGGGTCGCCGTGATTTGGCTCATGCGAACAGGATCGCGCTCCCAAGCGAAAGACAATGACAAAGCAAACCCGTAAGACTCTTCGTCAGGCTGCTATCGCAGTCCCGCTTCTCGCGCTTGCCTTTTATTTTATCCCGATCCTGACCACGATCTGGATCGTCTGCGGTCTGATCGACGTGATGCGCAATGCAAACAAGGATCTGTCGTTGTTCCGCGGCTATTTCCTCGGCAACGGCATCTTCACCTGGCTGCTGTCGCCATTCAACCTTTTGGTCGACCTGCTTTGCTATCGGAACCCGGGCGTATGGAAGCTGGAGCAGTTCCCCGCAGACTATCAGCGCGAGGTCAACGAGGTTCTCGACGTCTTCAAGGCTCGCAAGGACGAGATCATCGCCGATATCGACGCCAATTTCGGCACCGGTCGGCGCGGCATGTATGTCTATCAGTGGTATGGCAAGCACAAGATCGACAACGTCGCGGAATTCAACAAGGATTTCAAATACATCAAGACCATCGCGGTCTCAGTCTTCAGAGGCAAGGAATCGACTTCCTGGCATTTCGGGCCGCTGCGGCTCAGCCTGCGCATCCTCTACAATCTGTTGCCGGTCAAGGCTGAGATTTTCGTCGAGTGCAACGGCGCCAGGAACTACTGGCACGACAACCCGCTTTACATTTTCGACGACACGCTGCTGCACCGTTCGGTGAACGAATATGACGGACGCCGCTACTGCGTGTTCATGGATATCATCCGTCCATCGCCATTCCCCGGCCTGATTGCCAACCTTCTCGCCATCGTCTCGGTCAGCGTCGAGCGCGTCAATTCCATGTTCTACAAGAACTGGAAGATGATCGGCTCGTCCAAGGCCAAGAAGGCGGCCGCAAACTGAGGCGTCCGCGCCCGCGGCTGCGCAACGGTCTTTGGCGCGATCTTTGTCCGTTGTTGGGTCTTTGGCTCGCAACCTCTCTGCCTTAGTGCTATGGCGCCGCTTTCAACCGGAAAAGCGTAACCATGGCAGGTGTCGAACAAATCACGGTGGAGACCGGCGAAGCGGGCATGCGGCTCGACCGCTGGTTCAAGGTCCATTATCCGGGCCTCGGCTTCGGTCACCTGCAAAAGCTCTTGCGCTCGGGCCAGGTCCGCGTTGATGGCGGCCGCGTGAAGGCCGACACGCGCGTCGAGCCCGGGCAGACCGTGCGCATTCCGCCGCTCGAAGTCGACAAGAAGGGCGACGCCGCGCTCACCGGCCATTCGATCCGCAACCAGGGCGATGCCGATGTGCTGGCCAAGATGCTGCTGCACGAGGACCCGAAAGTCTTCGTCTTCAACAAGCCTGCCGGGCTTGCCGTGCAAGGCGGCTCCGGCGTCACGCGCAATGTCGACGACATGCTGGAGGCCTGGCGCAACCAGAAGGGCGAGAAGCCGCGCCTCGTCCATCGCCTCGACCGTGACACTTCCGGTGTGCTGGTCGTTGCCCGCACCCGCCTTGCCGCGATGAAGCTGTCGGAAGCGTTCCGGGCGCGCGAGACGAAGAAAACCTATTGGGCCTTGGTCAAGGGCGTGCCGCCGAAGCGCGAGGACAAGATCTCGACCTGGCTGGTCAAGGAGGCGACGCCGGACGGCGACCGCGTGCGCATCGCCAAGCATGGCGAGAAGGGCGCCGACCATGCCGTTTCCTATTACCGCGTCGTCGAGCAGGCGGCGCAGTCGCTGTCCTGGCTGGAAATGGAACCCTATACCGGCCGCACCCACCAGCTTCGCGTCCATGCCGCCCATATCGGCTGCCCGATCATCGGCGATCCCAAATATTTCGAGGCCGACACCAATTGGGAGTTTCCCGGCGGCATCCAGAACCGCCTTCATCTTCACGCGCGCCGCATCGTTATCCCGCATCCAGACCAGGGGGTCATCGATGTTACCGCGCCGATGCCGCCGCATATGCGCCAAAGCTGGAACTTGCTCGGCTTCGATGAGCAGAGCGCGGAGGACGACAATTGAGCGGTGCTGCCGATACATTCGGCCGACGCGACGCGGTCGACATGACCGCGGCCGCCATGATGGTCGGGCTGACATTGTCCTGGGGCCTGAACTACGTCGCCGCCAAGGTCTCCTATGCCGGCTACGATCCGGTCTTCGTATCGATCGCGCGCTCGATCATCGGCGGGCTGTGCGTTCTCGGCTGGTGCCGGTTGCGCGGCATCAAGCTGTTTGAAGCGGATGGGACGCTCAGCGCCGGTATTGTCGTCGGCGTGCTCTTCGGCGTCGAGTTCCTGTTTCTCTATATCGGGCTGGAATACACGACCGTCGCTCGCAACACGCTCCTGGTCAACACCATGCCGTTCTGGGTCCTGATCGGCGGCCATTTTTTGCTCGGCGAGCGCATCAACGTGCGCAAGCTTGGGGGCCTCGTGCTTGCCTTCTGCGGCCTTCTGGCCGTGTTCTCAGACGGCATCTTCGGCGGCAATGACGCGACGCTGACGGGCGATCTGCTCAGTCTTGGCTCGGGCATCCTGTGGGCGTTGACCAGCATCGTCATCAAGCGATCGAAGCTGGTCGAGACCAGCGCCGAGAAGCTTCTGCTCTATCAACTCGCGGGCGCCGCCGTCGTCGGTGCCCTTGTGATGCCGTTCGCCGGCCCGCCGATCCGCGAAATCGCTGCATTGCCGACACTGGCATTGATGTTCCAGTCTTTCTATATCGTCGCTTTCACCTATGTTTTGTGGTTCTGGCTGCTCACGCGTTATCCGGCGGCAGGCCTGTCCAGCTTCGCCTTCCTGTCGCCGGTGTTCGGTGTTCTGTGCGGCGCCGTGCTTTTGGGCGAGCCGCTGACGATCAGGATCTTCCTGGCGCTCGGCCTGATTGCGGCCGGGCTGATCATCGTCAATCGGCCGTCGCGCAAGCAGGTTCCAGCGTAAGGAGTTCGAGATGCGCGACATCCTCAACGACCTCGAAGAGGGAAAGCAGCTTTCAGATCCCGATCCGGTGCGCCGCGCCCAGATCCAGATGAAGACGCCGCTGCCGAAGCGTTTCTACAAGGCGGTTTCGGTCGTGCCGGTCGAAGGCGGTTTTGCCGTCCATCTGGACGGCAAGCCGGTCCGCACGCCGGGAAAGGCGCTGCTGGTGTTGCCGACCGAAAGAGCGGCGGCTTTGGTCGCTGACGAATTTTCCGCCCAGCGCGAGATCATCGACCCTGTGACCATGCCGGTGATGCGCCTTGCCAACACGGCACTCGACGGTGTGGCCAGCGACCCGCAAGCGGTGCTGGAGGATGTCCTGCGCTTCGCTTCGTCGGACCTGCTTTGCTACCGAGCCGATGGCCCGCAGGGGCTGGTAGACCGTCAGAACAGGCTCTGGGATACGGTTCTCGATTGGGCAAGAAGCAACCTCGGCGTGCGCTTCAACCTCGCCGAAGGTGTCATCCATGTCGAGCAGCCGCGCGAGACGATCGCCGTCCTTGGCGCTCATCTTGCCCAGCGCGTCGAGCCGCTGCGTCTGGCCGCGATCCACGTCATGACCTCGCTGACCGGCTCAGCGCTGCTGGCGCTTGCCGTCGACTTCGGCGAGCTCGACGGCGAGGAGGCCTGGGCCGCCGGCCATGTCGACGAAGACTGGCAGATCGAGCACTGGGGCCAGGATGCCGAAGCCGTCGCGCGCCGCTCCGCCCGCAAGCGCGACATGATGGCGGCAGTCAGCCTGCTTGAGGCGCTCAAAGCCTGAGCTCCGCTTCGCATTGCATCTAATACCAAAGTCATAATCCCATCGTCGCGGTGCCTTTTGGGGGCGCTTTCTGCCATTTTTTCCCTCGTTGGCCGCGTTTTTTGAGTCCGCGTTCGGAGGAATTGCGGACGGTGGCGCGCAGCCATCGAGGACAGACGGGATCCACGGGAGGATATATCAATGGCAATGGCATCGACCGCCGGCGGAAAAAGCCGCGGCATGACGCGGGAGGAAAAGAAGGTCATCTTCGCCTCCTCGCTCGGTACCGTTTTCGAATGGTACGATTTCTATCTTTACGGTTCGCTGGCCGCCTTCATCGGCGCGACCTTCTTCAGCCCGACCATCCCCGAGGCGACGCGCAACATCTTCGCGCTGCTGGCTTTCGCCGCCGGCTTCCTCGTCCGTCCCTTCGGCGCGCTTGTGTTCGGCCGCATCGGCGACCTCGTCGGCCGCAAATACACCTTCCTCGTCACCATGACGATCATGGGCCTGTCGACCTTCCTGGTCGGCCTGCTGCCCGGCTATGCCAGCTGGGGCATCGCGGCGCCGGTGATACTGATCGGGCTGCGCATGCTGCAGGGGCTGGCGCTTGGCGGCGAATATGGCGGTGCCGCAACCTATGTCGCAGAGCACGCGCCGGACGATCGCCGCGGCTTCTACACCTCCTGGATCCAGACGACGGCAACGCTCGGCCTATTCCTGTCGCTGATCGTCATCCTCATCGTCCAGGGTTCGCTCAGCAAGGAAACCTACGCTGCCTGGGGCTGGCGCATTCCCTTCATCGTCTCCTTCCTGCTGCTTGCCATTTCGATCTGGATCCGGCTGTCGCTTTCGGAGTCGCCGACCTTCCAGCGCATGAAGGAGGAGGGCAAGGGCTCCAAGGCGCCGCTGTCAGAAGCATTCGGCCAGTGGAAGAATGCCAAGATCGCGCTTTTGGCGCTGCTCGGCCTCACCGCAGGCCAGGCCGTGATCTGGTACAACGGCCAGTTCTACGCGCTGTTCTTCCTGCAGAACGTACTGAAGGTCGACGCGTGGTCGGTCAACGTCATGATCGCGATCGCGCTTGCCGTCGGCTCGATCTTCTTCGTCGTGTTCGGCTGGCTGTCCGACAAGATCGGCCGCAAGCCGATCATCATGGCCGGCCTTGCTTTGGGAATCGTCTGCACCTTCCCGCTGTTCAAGGCGCTGACCTGGGCCGCCAATCCGGCGCTGGCCACCGCACAGCAAAACACGCGCGCGACGGTGACCGCGGCACCCGGCGACTGCAGGTTCCAGTTCAATCCGGTCGGCACGGCGAAGTTCACGACATCCTGCGATATCGCGACCTCGTTCCTGACCAAGAACTCGGTGCCTTACGACGTCGTTTCGACGGCGGCACCCGGCACCGCCGCCACGGTCAAGATCGGCAACGAGACGGTGCAGTCCTATGACGCCGTCGCCGCCGGCGATCAGGCCAAGGCCAAGGAGGCCGCCTTCCAAAAGGCAGTCAACATGTCTCTGCAGGATGGCGGTTATCCGCTGAAGCGGGCCGCGGCCAAGGTGCCGGACCAGAAGCTCGACGCCTTCGTCGGAGCCAATCCGGAATTGAAGCTCGATGCGGCGGCGATCCGCGGCGGCGAGAAGACGACCGTTCCGACCGACAAGGCGGTGGCCGACAAGCTGCTGACCAAGGAGGAAGCGGCCGGCGCCCCCGAGGTCACCGTATACAACATTCCGGGTGGTGGTGCCTTTGCCATGGTCGCCGATCCGGAGGCGGTGAATTGGCCGGTGACGATCGGCATCCTGTTCATCCTGGTCGTGTTCGTGACCATGGTCTACGGGCCGATCGCCGCGATCCTGGTCGAGATGTTCCCGACCCGTATCCGCTATACCGGCATGTCGCTGCCTTACCATATCGGCAATGGCTGGTTCGGCGGCCTGCTGCCGGCAACGGTGTTCGCACTCAGCGCCTATAAGGGCGACATCTATTACGGCCTCTGGTACCCGGTGGTGATCGCCGCGATGTCGCTGATCATCGGCATGATCTTCGTCAGGGATACGCTGGGCACCGATCTGGACGCCAAGCAGTAGCCGATCCTCGGCAAATGAAGAGCCCGGCGCGAGCGATCGCGCCGGGCTTTTTCTCGTCTCGAGCTGGAAAGAATTGGTCAGCTCTTGCGCTGCTTGTGTTCTTCCTCGATTGCCGCCTGATGGTACCAGCCGTCGAAATCTGCGTGCGTATTGCGCAACGAGGCAAGCTCTGCCGCGAATTTCGCCTTCGCGCCTAAATTTGAGGCAGACGCCCGGCCTGCAAGCGGGAACATCAGGATCTTTGCCGACGGACGGGACGTGGTGACTTCCATTGGCGGCCTCCTACCTCTTCAGGAGCAAGTCGATTCAAATCTGTTCCCAAGATAGGTTCTGCGATTCATTTAGGCAATATGCTCACAAAAAGATCAATCGTTGCACAATATTTATGCAGAAAGCGCGCCTGAACGATCGCCGCGCATTGCTGCGCAGGCTCAGCAAAATCAACGCTTTGCGATGACCATTTTGCCGCACCCTGGACGAGGAGAGTGGCATATGAATTGCATTTTAGCGCACGGCAGGCCGGCTCGGTCCGGCCATGCGTTGATGCCGCCCCGGCGTCCAAGCAACGAGAGGCACTGGAATGACCAAATACAAACTCGAGTATATTTGGCTCGACGGCTACACCCCGACCCCCAATCTGCGCGGCAAGACCCAGATCAAGGAGTTTGCCGAGTTCCCGACGCTTGAGCAGCTGCCACTGTGGGGCTTCGACGGCTCTTCCACGAACCAGGCCGAAGGCCGCAGCTCCGACTGCGTGCTGAAGCCGGTCGCGCTCTATCCGGATCCGGCGCGCACCAACGGCGTTCTCGTCATGTGCGAAGTCATGATGCCCGATGGCGTCACCCCGCATGCATCGAACAGCCGCGCGACCATCCTCGACGACGAGGACGCCTGGTTCGGCTTCGAGCAGGAATATTTCTTCTACAAGGATGGCCGCCCGCTCGGCTTCCCCGAGAGCGGCTATCCGGCGCCGCAGGGACCCTATTACACCGGCGTCGGCTACAAGAATGTCGGCGATGTCGCGCGCCAGATCGTCGAGGAGCATCTCGACCTCTGTCTCGCCGCCGGCATCAATCATGAAGGCATCAACGCCGAAGTGGCCAAGGGCCAGTGGGAGTTCCAGATCTTCGGCAAGGGTTCCAAGAAAGCCGCCGACCAGATCTGGATGGCGCGCTACCTGCTGCTGCGCCTTACCGAAAAGTACGGCATCGACATCGAGTTCCACTGCAAGCCGCTTGGCGATACCGACTGGAACGGCTCGGGCATGCACTGCAACTTCTCGACCAAGTACATGCGCGAAGTCGGCGGCAAGGCCTATTTCGAGGCGCTGATGGCCCAGTTCGAAAAGAACCTGATGGATCACATCGCCGTCTATGGTCCGGACAACGACAAGCGCCTGACTGGCAAGCATGAGACTGCGCCGTGGAACAAGTTCTCCTATGGCGTTGCCGACCGCGGCGCCTCGATCCGCGTGCCGCACTCCTTCATCAAGAACGACTACAAGGGCTATCTGGAAGACCGCCGCCCGAACTCGCAGGGCGACCCCTACCAGATCGCCTCGCAGGTCTTGAAGACGATCTCGGAGGTCGCGACCGACGCGAAGGTCTCGGCTGCGGCGTGATGCCTTAACTGCGTGGGCGGCATTCCCCGCCAGACCATCGAAGATTAAAAAGCCCTGGCGAAATGCCGGGGCTTTTTTAGTCCTGGCTTGCTTGGCGGCGATGAGATCCGCGCTCTCGCGACAGTGCTGGCCTGCTGTTCTGACGAGGCCCGTCCTGCGGCCTTCCGCCCTCTGGCGAGCTGTTCACGAAAAAACCCCGGCTTTCGCCGGGGTTGTTTTCTGTCGGGAATGCAGTCGCTTACACCGAATAGTACATGTCGTATTCGACCGGGTGCGGGGTCATTTCGAAGCGCATCACCTCGGCCATCTTGAGCTCGATGTAAGAGTCGATCTGGTCGTCGTCGAACACGCCGCCTGCCTTCAGGAAGCCGCGGTCCTTGTCGAGGTTCTGCAACGCTTCGCGCAGGGAGCCGCAGACCGTCGGGATCTTCTTCAATTCCTTCGGCGGCAGGTCGTAGAGATCCTTGTCCATCGGCTGTCCGGGATGAATCTTGTTCTTGATGCCGTCGAGACCCGCCATCAGCATGGCGGCAAAGCCGAGATAGGGGTTCGCGCCCGGATCGGGGAAGCGGACCTCGACGCGCTTCGACTTCGGCGAGGAGCCGAAAGGAATGCGGCAGGAGGCCGAACGGTTGCGCGCCGAATAGGCGAGCAGCACCGGCGCTTCGTAACCCGGCACCAGACGCTTATAGGAGTTGGTGAGCGGGTTGGTGAAGGCGTTGATCGCCTTGGCGTGCCTGATGATGCCGCCGATGTAGAAGAGGCAGGTTTCCGACAAGCCGGCGTATTCGTTGCCGGCGAAGGTCGGCTTGCCGCCCTTCCAGATCGACTGGTGCACGTGCATGCCCGAGCCGTTGTCGCCGAACACCGGCTTCGGCATGAAAGTCGCCGTCTTGCCATAGGCATTGGCGACCTGGTGCACGACATACTTATAGATCAGCATCTTGTCGGCGTTGCGCACCAGCGTGTCGAACTTGATGCCGAGTTCGTGCTGGGCGGCCGCGACCTCGTGGTGATGCTTTTCGACGCGCACGCCCATTTCGGCGAGCACTGTCAGCATCTCGGAACGCATGTCCTGGCAGGAGTCGATCGGCGGCACAGGGAAGTAGCCGCCCTTGATGCGCGGCCGATGGCCGAGATTGCCGGTCTCATAGTCGGTGTCGTCGTTGGACGGAAGCTCGGTCGAGTCCAGGCGGAACCCGGTGTTGTAGGGGTCGGCCTTGTACTTGACGTCATCGAACACGAAGAACTCGGCTTCGGGGCCGACATAGATGGTGTCGCCGATGCCTTCCGACTTCATGTAGGCTTCGGCCTTCTTGGCGGTGCCGCGCGGGTCGCGATTGTAGGCCTCGCCCGAGATCGGATCGAGGATGTCGCACAGGATGACCATGGTCGACTGGGCGAAGAACGGATCCATGTGGACCGTATCCGTGTCCGGCATCAGCACCATGTCGGACTCGTTGATCGCCTTCCAGCCCGCGATCGAGGAGCCGTCGAACATGACGCCGTCGGCGAACATGTCTTCCTCGACCTCGACGACGTCCATCGTCACATGCTGCAGCTTGCCCCTCGGATCGGTGAAGCGCAGGTCGACGAATTTTACATCGTTGTCCTTGATCTGCTTCATGATGTCTTTGGCTGTCGTCATGTCATGTATCCCTGTGTGCTGACGTTTTTTTGATGATGACGGTTCAGGAAGACGGGCGGACTCAGACCGCGTCCATGCCGGTCTCGCCGGTGCGGATGCGAACGACTTCCTCGATGTTGGAGACGAAGATCTTGCCGTCGCCGATGCGGCCGGTCTGCGCCGCCTTGCGTATGGCTTCGATCGCGCCTTCGACGGCGTCGTCGCCGAGCACGACCTCGATCTTCACCTTGGGCAGGAAGTCGACGACATATTCGGCGCCCCGATAAAGCTCGGTATGGCCCTTCTGCCGACCGAAACCCTTGGCCTCGGTGACGGTGATGCCTTGCAGCCCGGCCTCCTGAAGCGCTTCCTTCACTTCGTCGAGCTTGAATGGCTTGATGATCGCTTCGATCTTTTTCATGTAGAAAGTGGCCTCCACTGCCAAAGAGACGGGTTGCGCGCCCCGCTTGCGCCTTCAGCAAGCACGAAGCGTGCCAATTACCAGAGGTTGAGGGCGGTATCGGGCGATTTCCATGCCTTGCCGCACCCGAATGCAAATCCGCGTCATCCGCTGCATCGGATGCGTCATCGACGCCCAAAGCCTATACATCGCTCCTCCATCCGTCTGCGCAAAACTTGAGCAGATAGCGCAATTTGCAGGCAGATTCCCCTCCGGGCGCCACCGCTTTGGGATGCATTCGGCCGCCGCTGTTTGCTTCGAGCCGCAAATCGGACAATGCTTGATCGGATGGAGATCGGCAATCCCATGCGCAATGAACTTCTGTCGCCGTCCGAAATGGCCGAAGCCGATCGGCTGGCGATCGCACAAGGCCCGCTCGACGGCTACGGATTGATGCGCCGGGCCGGCGAGGCCGTGGCGGCCGTGCTGCTGGCACGCTATCCGGCGGCGGCACGGGTGCACGTGCTTTGCGGACCCGGCAACAATGGCGGCGACGGCTATGTCGTGGCGAGCCTGCTCCGGAAGAGCGGTGTCGACGTTGCGTTGTGGAGATCGGGCGAACTGCGCGCGGGCAGCGATGCCGCGCTGGCTGCAGCTGATTGCCCGTTGGAGCCACGACCGCTATCTGCCTTCGCGGCCGAACCGGGATCGCTGGTGATCGACGCGCTGTACGGAGCGGGGCTCTCGAAGGCACTGTCGGGCGATGCCGCCCGGGCCGTCCAGGTCGTTACGGATCTCGGCTTGCCGGTCGTCGCCGTGGACCTGCCCTCGGGCGTTTCCGGCGAAAGCGGCGCCATCCTCGGCAGCGCATTTCGCGCGGTCGTTACCGTGACGTTCGCACGAAAGAAGCCGGGGCATCTGCTGCTGCCGGGGCGGGAAATGAGCGGCGAGATCGTGCTCGCCGATATCGGCATCGGTGACGACATCATCGCTCGAGTCGCGCCGCGCAGTTTCGAGAATGCGCCGGCGCCCTGGCTGCCTGTCTTTCCGGTTCCGGCCGTCGATGCGCACAAATACAAGCGCGGTCATGTCAGTGTCTTTTCGGGCGGTCCTGCGGCCACCGGTGCCGCGCGCCTGTCGGCGCTCGCAGCCGCAAGAAGCGGGGCAGGGGCGGTGACGGTGCTGTCGCCGGCGAACGCCATGCAGGTCAATGCCGCGCATCTGACATCGATCATGCTGCGCAAGGTCGACGCGGTTGCCGATCTCGGTGCGTTCCTTGCCGACCGCCGCCCCTCGTCCTTTGTGCTCGGCCCGGGGTTTGGCATCGGCGAAAAGGCGCGCGATTTTGCCGTTGCGCTGCTCGGCGCCGGGCACGCGCAGGACACCGGCGTTGAAGGGCTGGTGCTCGACGCCGACGGCATCACCTCGTTTCGCGACGAGCCTGAGACGCTTTTCCAGGCTGCCCGAAAGTCCGGCGCCCCGGCGCTGGTGATGACGCCGCATGAAGGCGAGTTCGGCAGGCTGTTTCCTGAGATCGCGGGCGACAAGGCTCTGTCCAAACTCGGCAAGGCCCGCGCGGCGGCGGCGCGAGCCAACGCCGTCATCGTCTACAAAGGCGCCGACACGGTGATCGCAGCACCAGACGGCCGCGCCGCGATCAACGGCAATGGCGCGCCGTGGCTTGCCACCGCGGGTTCGGGCGACGTGCTGGCGGGCATCATCGCCGGGCTCCTGGCACAAGGCATGCCGGCGTTCGAAGCGGCCTGCGCGGCTGTCTGGATACACGCCGAAGCCGGCAGCCGGTTCGGACCCGGCCTGATCGCCGAGGATTTGCCTTTGGCGATGGTGCCTGTGCTGCACGCGTTGGTCGAGAATGGGATGGCTGCCCGATGATGAGGCTGGCGATCCTTGTCGCGGTCGCTGCCATCGCTGTTCTTGGCCTGCGGGCGGCTGATGCTGCCGGTCGTCCGGTCACGGTCGTGGACGATCCGCAGGTGCTCGCCAAGCTCGACGCCGATGGCTTCGGATTCGCCGGTATTTTTGGCATCAGCGGCAAGGACGATCTGAAAACGCTCTATGACGCGGCGCCGGCCTACCACGCCATCGTCGAAACCGTAGCGGCCGATGTCGCGGCACTGCGCGCCGACATGAAAGCAGGCGGCCGGTCGCTCTATGAGGTGACCGACGGCAATGTCGGCCGCATCATCGACATGCGCTGGCTGAAGACCGACGCGGCGCGTTTCCGGCTGGTCGGCGTCGTCAACCGGCTCGACCGGCGTGACTTCGCAAAGCTCGGTGGGGAAGCGGGCTGCGGCGAGGTGCGCTTCATCTACCGCCTTGCCTATAGTTTCAGGAAGAACGGCAAGGTGTTGGCCTCGAGGCTGCCGTTCAATTTCAGTGCCATCTACCGCGCAGCTCCCGACGCCGACGGCGGCTGTACCGGCGTCGCCGGGCGCTGGACGCCGCAGATCGACGAAGCGGCGGATGCCGGGTGGCTGTCCGGCGGACCGCTGGATAAAGCGAGCCTCTCCTTCAAGCAGCTCGAACTCAACGCTCAGGTGGTGCGCTTTCCTTCCGGCCAGGAGACCGAATTTGGCGGTCAGGCCGCCTATCTCATGCGCATCTTCGGTATCGACGGCGCCACAATCAGCCAGAAACCGCTCGATAATACGCCGGACACCATCCGCCTTGCGCAAGACGCGCGGTTGAAGGCCAGGCTTACGGACTATGTCCGTGCCAACGCCGGTGCAATCGATCTCGGCGTTTACGAAATCCCGGATGAATTCCTGGCGAAGAAGGTCATCTCCTGGTCGACCTTCGGCAGTGCCAGGCAGGCCAATCATCCATTCACGCCACTGTTCGAACCGGAGGCGTTTGCCGGGGTCGACTATTCGAAACTGACATTGGCGCGCACGGCCGAAGCCCTGATCGAGCGGCTCGACAATGGCGCCTGCCAAGGCTGCCATCAGGCGGGCTCGACCGCCGGATTCCATTTCATCGGCCTCGACGATAGCACGACCTCGCCGCTCAACCGCATCGAGGTCGGCATCTCGCCGCATCTCCATGCCGAGATTCCGCGCCGCGAGGCGTGGCTGCAGGCGACCGCGGAAGGCAGAGAAGCGAATGGGTTTCGCCCGTTGTCCTTCGCACCACCCGCCGCGTGGAAAGACACCGCCGAGATCGCCTATACGCCGGCCGAGACGACCATGCCGTGCCTGGTGCCGGAAGACGCCGCCCGCTTCGGCAGCAGCTGGCAATGCGGAGCCGGCACGGTCTGCACACCGATCGCGACCGCTACAGGGGTTAGGACGAAACTGGCGCAATGCCTGCTGCCGAAGGAGAGCCGGAACATCTTTTCCGGCCATCCCTGCTTGACCGGAACGATTGCCAGCGACACCGCGCAGCCCTTCAACGACCGTTACAACGTCACCGGCCAGTTCGCGGCGTTCGCGCCCGCCATTTCACGCACCGCCTATACCTGCCGGCCGCCCAAGATCGGTGTGCCAGGCGGCTTCGCCTATCGCGGCTGCGACGCCAAGGATCTGGCCTTCTCCGCTTTCAAGGCTGGCAAGCCGATGCCGAGCGAAATCTGCGGCCTTGTCGGCGGCAAGAAGTTCGATATTTGCGTGGCGACCAACAATTTCGACCAATGCCTCGGCGGCGCCGTCAACCGCGGTAACCGTCCGGCCTGCTCGGCCGATCGCTTCTGCCGCGAGGACTATATGTGCCAGTCGCTGCCGTCCGACACGCCCGGTGCCTCCAGGGTCAAGGGCATCGGCTTCTGCTCGCCGACCTATTTCCTGTTCCAGATGCGCATCGACAACCATGCGACGCCGTGGACGAACACCGGCCGCGCCAGCATGAGCGCGGGCTTTGGCGCCGCCACCGAGGAATAAGGTCATGCCTGCTGCGGTGCGTATTTTTCGACGCTTGTCGCCAGCGCTTCGAGCACACGCTGCTCACTGATACCGCGCGTGTTCAGGACCCAGCTCGGTATCGAGATCGGAGGCTCGATGAAGGTTACCTGCTCGTTCAAGGGTCCATGCACGTAGGATCGGTTCGAGCCGAAGATGAGCACGCTTGGAATGCCTAAGGCGCCGGCTGCATGGGACACACCGCCATCGACACCGAGAAAGACGGTGGAGGCCGCGATCTGGTGCATGGCCTCTGCAATGTCGGGCGTCGAGGTGAAGTCGATCGCCTCAGGCAACAAGGCGCGAATCTGGGCGGCAGCCTGGCGTTCGCGCGGACCGCCGACAAGCCAGACGGACCAGCCCCGTTCCATATGCTTTCGCGCGACCGAGACGAAGCGCTCGGGCGGCCAGGAGCGCATGTTCTCGAAATCGGAAGTATAGAGGGAAAGCACCGGCCTTGCCGGATCGATGCCGTTGCGCCGGCGCCACTTGGCAACGTCTTCGGACGAAATCGCCAGCCGCGGGGCCGGCAGCTGTTTTTCCTCGGCGGGCTGCTTGCCGAGGAGCGCGATCGCACAGACCTGTTCGACGAGCCTTGTCTTGCGCGGGCCGAAGGCCACGAAGGTTTTCAGCCATCCCGCCGGTAGCCGGTTGACGATGCCGAACTGGAGCTCGCGCGGATATCCGATGCGCTCGGGAATGCCCGCCAGCCACGGCACCAGGGCCGCCTTGGTGCTGCTGGTGAGCAGATAGGCTGCCTGATAATTCTCCTGGCGGAGTTCGCGCGCCAGCCGCGCCCGCTCCTTGAGACCGGGGTTCCAATGCCTTTCAACGGTCCAGGCCTTCCGGACATGCGGCATCAAGCGCGCCAGGGGCGCGGCGAGCGGCGAGGTGATGACGTCGATCGGCTGTCCGGGAAACATCGCTGCTATGATTTGAATTGCCGAATGGCAGCGGATGAAGTCGCCGATTGCCGGCAAGCAGAACACGAGAATGGGGCGCAACGCGCGATACCTTTTCGATCCGACGCAGTCGCCGCGAACGGCGAGCATGCCGGTTCCTTGTCACGGAAGCGCTTCGCCATCAAGGATGCGGGCATAGAGTTCCAGATAGGCCTTCGCGGTTTTCGCGATCGGAAATCTGTCGGCGGCAGATTCACGGCATTTGCGCATGCACAGGTCTGCGACCTCGGCAAGACCTTCGGCGAACTCCTCGTCGCTCTCGAAGAATCGGCCCGTATCCGTGTCCACCGTCTCCGGCAGGGCGCCGCGCGCTGTGGTCAAAACGGGCGTGCCGCACAGCATCGCCTCGACCGGCGCATTGCCGAAAGGCTCTTCCCAGGCGATCGGATTGAGGAAGGCCTTCGATGCGCCCAGCAGGCGCAGCTTGTCGTCGCCGTCGACGACGCCGTTGAAGCGATAGCGGCGGGAAAGACTCTTGAAAAAGACCCCCTCGCGGCGGGTCCGACTTCGGCCGAGCAATTTCCACCGCGAGCCGCCGGCGATATCGAGGGGAAAGTCGAATTTCCTGGCGAGCTCGACTGCCCGGTTCAAGCCCTTTCCGGCGCGTGCGATGGCCGCCATGAAGAGGAGGCGATCACTCTTCGATTCGGCCAGCCGATAGTCATCCACCGGAAAGCCGTTGTAGACGAAGGTCTTGCGGCCGTGCATCTGGGCGTGCCGTGCGCTGATGAAGCTCCAGTTCGGTTGCGGCCGCGGATAATCCGGTAAATGGCCCCGCTCGGTGTTGAGGGTCGGGAAGTCAACCTCGACCTTCCACGCATGAAGGTGGACGATTTGGGTGTCCTTGGGGATCGCCGCGCGGCACTCGGCATCGCTCACAGCATGCCGGACTTCGCACAGTGGATGTGACGATCCAGGGCCCGCCACGAGGACGACATGGTGGCCCTGCCTGACCAGTTCAGTGGCCAGCCAGTCGACCTGACGTTCTATCCCGCCGTAGCCTTTGCACGGAACGACGCCCTTTGTTGCAAGGGTTATTAGCATTCAGCACCGTCATCACATTGATGTGATTTCAATGTGATTAGAGGTTGCCAGTTGTCAACCTCCGACGACGGATTGCGTAAACCAGAGTTCCAGCCGCCGGCCGGCTTTCGAGGTTCCACCGATTGAGATGGTCGGCGACTCCCCGTCGCGAGGCCAAGCGGAAGGAGAGGGGCTAAGCAACGAGAATAACGGCGAACCTGCCGAAATGCTTGCCAGCTACAAGGACCAGTCGCGACACCACCGCCTCACAGCGGAATGTTGTCGTGCTTCTTCCAGGGGTTCTGCATATCCTTGTTGCGCAGCATGCGCAGCGCCCGCGCGATCCGGCGGCGCGTCGAATGCGGCATGATCACCTCGTCGATATAGCCGCGTTCGGCCGCTACGAAGGGCGACAGGAACCGATCCTCGTATGCTTTGGTGTGGGCGGCGATCTTCTCCGCGTTGCCGATGTCCTTGCGGTAGATGATCTCGACCGCGCCCCTTGCGCCCATCACCGCGATCTGCGCCGTCGGCCAGGCATAGTTCATGTCGCCGCGCAGGTGCTTCGACGCCATCACGTCATAGGCGCCGCCATAGGCCTTACGGGTGATCACGGTGATCTTCGGCACGGTGGCTTCGGCATAGGCGAACAGCAGTTTTGCGCCATGCTTGATCAGCCCGCCATATTCCTGCGCGGTGCCTGGCAGAAAGCCTGGAACGTCGACCAAGGTAACGATCGGGATCGAGAAGCAGTCGCAGAAGCGCACGAAGCGCGCCGCCTTGCGGCTGGCGTCGGAGTCGAGCACGCCGGCCAGAACCATCGGCTGGTTGGCGACGAAGCCGACGGTTCGCCCCTCCACACGGCCGAAGCCGGTGACGATGTTCTTGGCGAAGCTCGCCTGGATCTCGAAGAAGTCGCCTTCGTCGGCAACCTTCAGGATCAGTTCCTTGATGTCGTAGGGCTTGTTGGCGTTGTCCGGAATCAGCCGGTCGAGCGACATGTCATGGTCCGTCACCGACTGGTAGCATTCGATCTCGGGAATCTCTGCGGTATTGGACGCCGGCAACAGGTCAATTAGCCGGCGCATCTGCAGCAGCGCCTCGACGTCGTTGTCATAGGCGCCGTCGGCGATGGAGGATCGGGTCGTGTGTACCGTGGCGCCGCCGAGGCTTTCGGCCGTCACCGTCTCATTGGTCACCGTCTTCACCACGTCCGGCCCGGTGACGAACATGTAGGAGGTGTCGCGCACCATGAAGATGAAGTCGGTCATGGCCGGCGAATAGACATCGCCGCCGGCACACGGGCCCATGATAAGCGAAATCTGCGGGATGACGCCCGAGGCGAGCACGTTGCGCTGAAAAATCTCGGCATAGCCGCCGAGCGCGGCCACGCCTTCCTGGATGCGTGCGCCGCCCGCGTCGTAGAGGCCGATGATCGGCGCGCGATTGCGCAGCGCCATCTCCTGCACCTTGACCACCTTCTCGGCATGCGCCTCAGACAGCGAGCCGCCGAAGACGGTGAAATCCTTGGCAAAAAGGTAGACTGGACGGCCGTTGACGGTGCCCCAGCCTGTGACGACGCCGTCGCCCGCGATCTTGGTTTTCTCCATGCCGAAGTCGGTTGAGCGGTGCTCGACATACATGTCGAACTCCTCGAACGAACCCTCGTCGAGGAAGACGTCGATGCGCTCGCGGGCGGTGAGCTTGCCCTTCTTGTGCTGGGCCTCGATCCGTTGCTTGCCGCCGCCCATCCGGGCGATCTCGCGGCGGCGCTCGAGTTCCTTCAGCACGTCCTTCATCGCTGCCCCCACAATAGAAAGGTGGTTTGTGGTAATCGTGAGGGCGGCGCAGCGCAAGCGTCGCTTTTCGATCGGCGTTTTGTTGCGCTGCAACATCCACCCTTGCATTTTGCGGCGGACTCGGCCATATGCGGTCGCATAGGCGCTTGGGCCGAACTTCGGCTTTCTCCACCAATTGAGACTGGTTGCGTCTGTTTTCCCTCTTTCCGGTGGGCCCTCCCGTCGATCGGCAAGCTGGCGAAAGAGCCCCGGGGCATGACGCCTGCGGGCACGACAGCGCAGCCGCGCGGACGCTCCCCGTCCGCCGCCTTGTCGTTTCCTGACAATTTTTCGACGGCAGGTTGCGCCCTGCCGCCATGATGTTTGCGGCCACAGGGCCGCGTGAAAGAAGACTATTTTGACCAATGAAAATCAGGCGGACCAGAACGGTTTCGCTACCCTTGGAATCACCGGAGCGCTGCTCAAGGCCGCCAATGCCGCCGGCTTCACGGATCCGAAGCCGATCCAGGTGCAGGCGATCCCGCCGCAGATCGAAGGCCGCGACATATTCGGCATTGCTCAGACCGGTTCGGGCAAGACGGCGGCTTTCGCGCTGCCGATCCTGTCGAAGATCATCGGGCTCGGCACGAAGCGCCGGCCAAAGACGGCGCGCGCGCTGATCCTGGCGCCGACACGCGAGCTAGCGGTACAGATCGAGGACACCATCAAGCTGCTCGCCAAGGGCGCGCACATCTCGACCGCGCTCGTGCTCGGCGGCGTCTCCCGCTACAGCCAGGTGAAGAAGATCGCACCCGGCGTCGATATCCTGATCGCCACGCCCGGCCGGCTGACCGATCTGGTGCGCGAAGGCGACCTCATCCTTGCCGATACCAAATGGCTGGTGCTCGACGAGGGCGACCGCATGCTCGACATGGGCTTCATCAACGACGTCAAGCGCATCGCCAAGGCGACCGCGCCGAACCGCCAGACCGCGCTGTTCTCGGCCACCATGCCGAACGAAATCGCGGAACTCGCCAAGGGCTTGCTGAAGGACGCCGTCCGCATCGAAGTCTCCCCGCAGAGCACGACGGCGGCTGAGATCGTGCAAAGCGTGGTGCTTGCCCGCACCAAGCAGAAGCGCCAAGTGCTGTCCAAGATGCTGGCCGACGAGGCGATGCGCTCGGTCATCGTGTTCTCGCGCACCAAGCATGGCGCCGACCGCGTCACCAAGGACCTTGCCCGCGACGGCTTCGACGCCGCAGTGATCCACGGCAACAAGTCGCAGAACGCGCGTCAGAAGGCGCTCAACGATTTCCGCGACGGCTCGGTGCGTATTTTGGTGGCGACCGATATCGCCGCGCGCGGCATCGACGTCCCAGGCATCAGCCATGTCGTGAATTTCGACCTGCCGGACGAAGCGGAGAGCTATGTCCACCGTATCGGCCGTACCGGCCGCAACGGCAGGGACGGCATCGCGATCACGCTTTGCGATCCATCGGAGAACGGCAAGCTGCGGCAGGTCGAGCGCATCATCCGCATGAAGCTTCCGGTCATTGCCGATCATCTCGGCAGTCCCGACCCGCAGCGCGATCCGAAGGAAAGGACCGAGCGTCATTTCGAGCCGGCCAATGACCGCGAGCACCATGGCGGCCGTCGTGATGGCCGCCGTCCCGGCAGCGGCAACAACGGCAAGAAGCGCTTCGGCGGCAAGCCCGGTGGCGAGCGCCAATTCGCGCCCAAGCCGCAAGGCGAACGTCCTGCGGGCGCCAAGCCGAATGGCGAGCACAAGCCTGACGGCTTCAAGCGCTTCAAGGGCAACAACAAGCGCCGCTTCGGCGGCAAGCGGCCGGCGAACCGGGCCGCTTAAAGTCCCACCGAGGTTTGATTGAAATCGCATAACGGCCGGAAGCAACGCTCCGGCCGTTGGTCGTCTCAAGGACTTGATTGCTGCTGCATCAGCGCCTTCACCCACACCACGATCCGCTCTGTCAGAAAGCCCGTGGTCTGCGGCGATAGCGCATCGCCTGCAATGACGTGGTTGTCCGGATCGCCCGTATCGTCGACCGGCACCAGTTCGTGCGGACCGCCCCAGCGGCCGGCGACCTCGCGCGTGCGGTCCGGCCGCACCACCTTGTCGGCATCCGAGAAGATGAACAGGGCAGGGATGGTCGCCTTCTCGACCGGCGCGCGATAGGCGAGCTCGGTGAGCGCAGCCATCGGCAAGGCCGCCGCGATCGGATATTTGGTGGTCCAGAATTTTTCGTGCAGCGCATTGCGCGCCGGAAAACTGCGCTCCCTGCCGCCGACGAGCTCGGCAATCTCTCTGCCCCAAGGCAGGGTAAGGACCTCGGCGCCCGACGCCTTGACGCCGAAATTAGGCGAGATGAATGCGATTGCCGCGACGCCGTCGGAAGCACCAGGCTGGGTTGCAGCCCATGTCGCCAGTGAGGCGCCGGTCGAGGTGGCGATAACGATCACCTTCTCGCCGATCGCGCGGCCGATCGCCAATGCCTCCTCATAGTCGTTGATCCAGGCATTCACGCTGCCTTCCGCCATGGCCGCGCCGTCCTGCCCGTGGCCGGTCAGGCGGGTGTAGAAGAGATTGGCCTCGAGCTCCCCGGCGACATCGTCCGGCAGCGGCCGGATCTCGCCCTTGGAAGCCGAAAACCCGTGGATGTAGACGATCGCAAGCTTGGTCTTGGCGTGAACCAACGGGTTCGCCCAGATGATCTCCTTGTCCAATCCGTCACGGATATTGGGCACGGCCGCTTCTTCGCGCGCCAGATAGGCCTGCGGATCGTCGCCGATCGCCGAAGGATCGAAACGGATCGTCGTATCGACCGCCACGCGTGGGCCGAGGTAAAAGCCTGAGAGGAGGATAACGACGAGACCCAGTACCGCAAGCAAGATCCGTCGCCCCATGACCGACTCCAAGCAACAATTCTCAACCTATGGCGGTGCCCACCGAGAGGCAATCTCTCCCGGATCAGCGGATGTCGTGCAAAAGCCTGCGACGGTTTTGCGAAACGACTTGCATAGAAAGGCATAAAGCGCGTTGCCTGAATGCGTTTCAGCGCGAGGCGCTTTACGCCGCTTTGTCCGTTGGACTTTTTTCGCCCGGCGTCTTGCGGTCGAAATACAACGGCCGTCCCCGCCAGCTGGTGGTCAGCCCGATCACCAGTCGGCCTACGGGTCGCGGCAACAGGCCCAGCAGCTTCAGCGGCCAGCTTATGTGATAGGGGAAGGTGACTTCGAAGCCTCCCCTCCGGATGCCGCGCGCCATGCGGCGCGATGCCCGGTGAACAGGCATCAGGCCCGGCATCGGCAGCATGTTCTTCTCGGTCAGCGGCGTGTCGACGAAGCCCGGATTCATCACCTGGATGCGGATGTTCATCTTGTCGAAGTCGTATTTCAGCGATTCCGCCAAGATGTTGATTGCCGCTTTGGTGCCGCCATAGGCGGCGGTGGTCGGCCAGCCGGAATAGGCCGTGACCGACCCGACCAGGACGACATGCCCGCGTCCTCGCGTGCGCATATAGTCGACCGCAGGCACCAGTCCGTTGACGATGCCGAAATAATTGACGGCGAAGGAACGATGAAAATCGCGCACCACGAGATGCTCACCGGGGGTGGCGATGTAGTTGCCGGCGTTGAAGACGGCGAGCACGATCGGCCCCATGTCTTTCTCGATCGCCGCGACAGTGCGTGCCATCCCTTCTTCGTCGGTCACATCGCAGGGAAAGGATTTCACGTGGCCGGCCATCTGCGCGGTCTCGACCAGCAGCGTGTCGGCTGGGTCGCTGGCCAGCGCCGTCACCGCGACGGCATAGCCTTGCCTCGCCAGGTCCTTGGCCAGCGCCCGGCCGAGGCCGCTGCTGCCGCCCGTGATCCAGGCGACACCGTCTTTCGGGTTGGCCCGGTAGAGTGTCATTGGAAGTCCTGCGAATTATCTGGGCTAGTGCTCTAGCGGCGAAGAAATGGGATGAAAAGAGCGCTTTTGGATGACATCGTTGAAATGCTCGGGAGCATTGCAGCGTCCCGAATGCGACTGGACCAGGCAAAATCTTGCCTTGAAACCGCGGCTTCCGGTTTTTAGGGTCTCGCCGCACGCATAAAGGAATCCCCATGCCCCGTAATGTGATCGAAGCGATCGGCAACACCCCCCTGATCCGGCTCAACAAGGCTTCGGACGCAACCGGCTGCGAGATCCTGGGCAAGGCCGAATTCATGAATCCGGGGCAATCGGTCAAGGACCGTGCAGGCCTCTTCATCATCAGGGACGCCGAACAGCGCGGCTTGCTGAGGCCCGGTGGGGTCATCGTCGAAGGGACCGCCGGCAATACCGGCATCGGCCTCACCCTGGTCGCCAAGGCGCTCGGCTACCGGACCGTCATTGTCATCCCCGACACGCAAAGCCAGGAGAAGAAGGACACGATCAAGATCCTGGGAGCCGAGCTGATCGAAGTGCCGGCCGTGCCGTACAAGAACCCGAACAACTATGTGAAGCTTTCGGGGCGGCTCGCCGAGCAGATGGCACGGTCGGAGCCGAACGGCGCGATCTGGGCGAACCAGTTCGACAATGTCGCGAACCGCGACGGCCACATCCGCACGACTGCCGAGGAGATCTGGACCCAAACCGGCGGCAAGGTCGACGGCTTCGTGTCCGCCGTCGGCTCCGGCGGCACGCTCGCCGGCGTTGCGCTCGGGCTCAAGGCCAAGAGCAGGCACGTCAAGATCGCACTTGCCGATCCGTTGGGTGCTGCGCTCTACAGCTTCTATACCAGCGGTGAGCTGAAAGCCGACGGCAGCTCGATTACCGAAGGCATCGGCCAGGGTCGCATCACCGCCAATCTCGACGGCTTCACGCCGGACTTCTCCTACCAGATACCGGACGAGGAGGCATTGCCGATCATCTTCGATCTGGTCCAGGAAGAGGGACTGTGCGTCGGCGGCTCGACGGGCATCAACATCGCCGGCGCCATTCGGCTGGCGCGCGAGCTTGGCCCCGGCCATACCATCGTGACGATCCTCGCCGACTACGGCACGCGCTACCAGTCGAAGCTGTTCAATCCCGAGTTCCTGCGAAGCAAGAACCTGCCGGTCCCAGGCTGGATGGACGAAAAAACCAGCATCCCGGTGCCGTTCGAAAAGGTGGCCTGATGGCGCAGAGGACCGAAGCGCTGTTTCGCGACGACGCCTATCTGAGCACGGCGGAGGCGCAAGTCGTCGCCATCAATGACCGCGGCGGCATCCTTCTCGACCGCACGATCTTCTATGCCACGTCGGGCGGGCAGCCAGGCGATACGGGCATGTTGGAGCGCGCCGACGGCCGCATCGCGATCGCCGCCACCATCACCGGCGAGACCAAGGACGAGATCATCCATGTGCCGGCGCCTGAACAGGCCCTGCCGGCCGTCGGTGAAAAGCTGAAGCTCGCCATCGACTGGCGGCGGCGGCATCTTCTGATGCGTATGCACTCCGCCTGTCATCTGCTCACCGTCGTCTGCCCGTTTCCGATCACCGGGGCAGCGGTCGCCGAGGACGACAGCCGAGTCGATTTCGACATTCCCGATGCCGGCTTCAGCAAGGAGGACGTGACAGCGCGATTGATGGAGCTTGTGCGGGCCGACTATCCCGTCTTCACGCGGCTGATCACCGACGAGGAACTTTCGGCCAATCCCGGGCTTGTCAAATCGAAGAACGTGCGGCCGCCCGTCGGCACCGGCCGCATTCGCCTTGTCTGCATCGGCGAGAATGCCTCAATCGACAGTCAGCCTTGCGGCGGCACCCATGTGAAGAGCACCGGCGAAATCGGCGAGATCCATATCGGCAAGATCGAAAAGAAGGGCCGCGAGAACCGGCGCTTCCGCATCCGCTTCGGGCCGATGCCGGCGAATTGACGAGCAACACCTACCAAAGTCGCGAGGAGCGGGCAGGAGAGGAAAAATGGCCGAGGACAGCCCATTCATCGTCGACGCGGATTGGCTCGAGAAGCGGTTGGGAACGCCAGGACTGACCGTCATTGACGCGTCCTGGTACCTGCCGGCGCAGAAACGCGACGCCCGCGCCGAGTATGACGACGCCCATATTCCAGGTGCGCGCTTCCTCGATCAGGACGCCGTTTCGGACCCGGATTCCAAGCTGCCGCACACATTGGCGTCGCCCCAATATTTCGCGCAATATGTCGGCTCGATGGGCGTTTCGGCCGACGACACGATCGTCATCTATGATGGTCCAGGCTATTTCTCGGCGCCGCGCGCCTGGTGGATGTTCCGCGTCATGGGCGTTTTCCAGGTCTATATCCTGAATGGCGGCTTCGACCGCTGGAAGGCGGAAGGGCGGCCGGTGACGGCGGAGCAGACCCGGATCGCGCCTTGCGTCTTTTATGCCGATTTCGATGCAAGCCGGGTCGTCAGCCTCGACGAAATGCGTCGGATCGTTGGAAGCGGAGAAAGCCAGATCGCCGATGCGCGCTCACCCGGGCGTTTCGCCGGTACCGATCCCGAACCGCGTCCCGGCGTCCGTTCCGGCCATATGCCGGGCGCTCGCAACGTTCCGGTTGCCGCGCTTGCCGAGAATGGCGAACTGCTGCCCAAGGACCGCTTGCGCAAGGTCATTGAGGAAGCCGGCATCGATCTTACAAAGCCGGTCGTCACCTCGTGCGGATCTGGCATCACCGCGGCGGCGATCACGTTGGCGCTGGAGACGCTTGGCCATACCGACAACAGGCTGTACGACGGCTCGTGGACCGAATGGGGTGGGCTGAGCGACATGCCCGTGGCGACGGGCAAGGAATGACGGCGATGGAAAACGGTGGACCGAAGGATATCGACGTCACGGTCACATTCCTCGAAATGCACGCACCGCCGACCTCATCTCCCCCGCTGCCCTACAACCGGCAGATCGCGTTGCTGAGGACCAAGGACATTCCGCTGCATTTCTACCGCTACCTGATGGATCGCGTCGGGCGCAAATGGCACTGGGTCAACGTGCTTAGACTGAGCGACGAGGAACTGGCCGCCGGCCTGCATCGTGAGGACCGCGACATCAGCGTGCTCTACCTCGACGGCTCTCCCGCCGGCTTCTTCGACCTCAAGCCACATCTGCCCGAAGAAGTGGAACTCGCCTATTTCGGTATGATGGAACATGCGCACGGCCAGGGTATCGGCCGCTGGTTCCTGGGTGCGGCCATCTCGGCTGCATGGTCGTATGGGCCGAAGCGCATCACGGTGCAGACCTGCACGCTCGACCACCCGGCGGCGCTGCCGCTTTACCAGAAGCTTGGCTTTACGCCGGTTGCGCAAAAGAAAGAGGTCGTGCATCCGCTGACCTTCGCCGAGCGCTCGGCAAGCGTCATGCGACCGTAGCTAAAGGGAAGCGCGGCGCAGTCGGCTGCCTCGACGCCTACGCAAGCGGCGGCGGCTGGCCCTCGAAGTTCGGCAGCGACGTGTCGATGCAAGCCCAGCGGGGCGCCTTGGTCGTCCAGATCGTCGCTGCGGGCCGTATCATGCTCGGATCATCGCCAGACTCAGCCGCCCGCGCGCCGCACCCTTCTTCTGCGATCATCATGGCGCGGAGCGCGGTCCATGGCGGGTCCGATAAGTCTAGCATCGTGATTTCGGGTTCGTAATTCGATACTGCGCTTCGAGCGACGCACGAAGCGCTTGGCAGGAATCGGGTGGGAGACGCTGTCGGCTCGGCATAGTTTTCGGCCAAGGACACCGGAGAATTTTGCCATGAGCATCCAGTTCAAAGCCCTGCCGACCGAAGCCGTGCGCGCCTTACAGCGGGGAGGGCCCGACGCTTACGGCCACACGCCAGAGCGAAGGATTTCGGATGGCGATGGCGTGCCGTGCCGGCATTGCATGAAGAACGTCGCAACCGGCGATAGCTATCTCATCCTCGCCTACCGGCCGTTCCCGGAGCTTCAGCCTTACGCGGAGACCGGACCGATCTTCCTGCATGCGGACGAATGCCAACGCCCCGCGGAGGCGGATGCACTGCCCGAGATGCTCCAAAGCAGCGACTACATAGTGCGCGGTTATGGCAAGGACGACCGCATCGTCTACGGCAGCGGCGCCGTCGTCCCGACTGGCGATATCGCGGCCCGCGCCGAGACTTTGTTCGAGCGCGACGACATAGCCTACATTCACGTCCGCTCGGCACGGAACAATTGCTACCAGTGCCGCATCGAACGAGCTTGATCGCCGGCAAAAAATGCCCGCCGGTGGTCTGGCGGGTCGTTGGAAGTCTGTGACAGAAGCCTTCGGCCCGAGCCGCCGGCGGGGCCGGTTTTCACCGGAACCGAGGGCGACCGTAGCCATCAGGTAGCGAAATCTCTCTAGGCAGGTTTCTCGGGTCCCGAATGTGAAGCATTTCACACAAGAGGCACCGGATTCGCTCGCATGGCTGAGCGGCGGCCCGCATGCCCCCGCAAACTGTCGTACTCCCGTCGCATAACCGCGCTAGAAGGGCAGTCGTTGATCGATGGCCGACCGCGGATGGACCGGCGGCACATCGCAACATCGAGGAAGCGGGGCTCTGGCTCCGCTTTTTTGTTGCCCGGATTCTTCGCGCAAAGGACCGGACTGGAAACACGAGAAAAAACGCCCGCCGGAAGAACCGGCGGGCGCGACAGGAGGAAGCTTTTGTCGAGGGCAATTCCAGGAAAGGTCTTTAGCGGTTCCGTCCGGAATTGCGTGACTGGTTTCAGGCGGCCAGCACCGCCTTCGGTTCGACCATCTCGTAACCGAGCGCTTCGGCGACGGCACGATTGGTGATCTTGCCCTTGTGGACATTGAGGCCGTTGCGCAGGTGATGGTCGTCGACCAGCGCCTTCAGGCCCTTGTCGGCGAGCTGCAGGCCGTGATGCAGAGTGGCGTTGTTCAGCGCGTGCGCCGAGGTGACCGGAACCGCGCCCGGCATGTTGGCGACGCAGTAGTGGATCACGCCGTCGACCTCATAGGTCGGGTCGGCATGGGTCGTGGCGTGCGAGGTTTCGAAGCAGCCGCCCTGGTCGATGGCCACGTCGACCAGCACCGAGCCCTTCTTCATGCCGGAGAGCATTTCGCGGGTGACCAGCTTGGGTGCGGCGGCCCCCGGGATCAGCACGGCGCCGACGACGATGTCAGCCGAAAAGCATTCGTCTTCGAGCGCTTCGACGGTCGAATAGCGGGTATGGACACGGCCGCCAAAAATGTCGTCGAGCTGGCGCAGGCGCGGGATCGAGCGGTCGATGATGGTGACGTCGGCGCCGAGGCCGGCAGCCATCTTCGCAGCATGCAGGCCGACGACGCCGCCGCCGAGCACGGTGACCTTGCCGGGCAGCACGCCGGGAACGCCGCCGAGCAGCACGCCGCGGCCGCCATTGGCCTTCTGCAGCGCGGTCGCGCCGGCCTGGATCGACAGGCGGCCGGCGACTTCCGACATCGGCGCGAGCAGGGGAAGACCGCCGCGGTCGTCGGTGACCGTCTCATAGGCGATCGCCGTGACGCCCGAAGCGAGCAGGCCCTTGGTCTGCTCCGGATCCGGGGCGAGGTGGAGGTAGGTGTAGAGGATCTGGCCGTCGCGCAGCTGCACCCATTCGTTGGGCTGCGGTTCCTTGACCTTGACGATCATGTCCGACCTGGCGAACACGTCGGCGGCCGTCTTGGCGATCGTGGCGCCGGCGGCGCGATAGGCGTTGTCGTCGGCGCCTATGCCGGCGCCGGCGCCGGCCTCGACAAGCACTTCGTGGCCGTGCGCGACATATTCGCGAACCGAGCCGGGCGTCAGACCGACACGGTATTCATGGTTCTTGATTTCCCTGGGGCAGCCGACGCGCATCTTCTTCTCCTGTCCGGCCCTTGAAAGGGCGCTCTCCCTGACCTTTCCGGGCATGCCGCCATTCCAAAAACCGACGCGCAGTTTTGGGCGACATGCATCAGACGCAGTGAAGCATGAATCGTTCCGTATGTGTTTGCGAATGCACTTGCGGTAGCGTCCGGTCTTCGATAATCGTTGCGCAAAATGCCGGAATATTCGCAGGAATCACGAAAAATGCCGCTCGATAGGATTGATATCGCCATCCTGGAGACTTTGCAGAAGGATGGCCGGATACCCAATGCTGCGCTTGCCGAAAAGGTTGGGCTGTCGCAGTCGGCCTGCTCCAGGCGCCTGGACAATCTGGAGAAATCCGGAACCATCCGCGGCTATCACGCGCGGCTGTCTAATGCCGCGCTTGGCCATCAAATGACGGCGATCGTGCATATATCGTTGTCGGGGCAGTTCGAGAAGACGCTGTCCGATTTCGAAGCGGCGATCAAACGCTGCCCGAACGTGCTTTCCTGCCATCTGATGTCGGGCGAATACGACTATATCCTGCGTATAGCGGCCAAGGACCTTGCCGACTATGAGCGCATCCACAAGGAATGGCTGTCGGCGATGCCGCATGTGACGAAGATCAACTCATCCTTCGCCCTGCGCGAGATCGTCGACAGGACAGCGGTGGGGTTGAGGCCGGAAATGGCTTAGCTGAGGTCAGAGCGTTTCAGCGTTCCACCGCAACCCGAACCGCTCAATCTCTTTGCTTTGCGCAATTGCGGACGGAAACCGCTACACACTTTTCGTGGAACTGCCTTAGGCTCCGGCCGCCTCGGTGACCACCTTGGTCATCGGGATGTCGTGCGGTTGCGGATAGATGGTGGGAATGCGCTGCAATTCGTAGCCGACGCCGATCACCAGCGGCCTGAACGACATGGCGGCGAGCGTACGATCGTAGAAACCGCCGCCATAGCCCAGCCGGTAGTTGCTGGGATCGATGCCGACCACCGGCGAGATCACGATATCGGGCAGCACAGGATCACCCTCGGCCGGGATCGGGATGTTCCAGACGCCCTTCTCCAGCCGGTCGCCCGGCGCGTAGGCGCGGAACACCAAAGGCCGGCCCTTCTCGATGACGACGGGCAGCGCGGTGCGGCCGCCGCGCGCATTGATCGACGCCATAAAGCCGCGCAGGTCCGGCTCGCCACGGAACGGCCAGTAGAGGCTGACCATAAGGCCGGCAACCTTGCCGACCAGCATATCGAGGCCCTCGGCAATCCGCTGTGACATTGCCGCGCGTGCATCTGCGGAAACCGCAAGCCGCGCGCCGATCAGCCGCTCACGCTCCGCCTTGCGCCAGCGCCGGACATCGGTCCAGTCGGACAGCGGCATCTGATAGTCCGGGTCGAGCTCATGCATGAAACAAGGCGGCGAAGCGTATTGGGCCGGGCCGTCGTCATCGCGTTTGTCAGACATGCTCCACTCCTATCGTTCTGCTCCACGCTATACCCGGCGTTCCGGAGGCGACATGCGCGTACACGACACCGGGCGACGACTCCCGGGCAGTGACGGGCCAGCGGTGGCGTTGTTGCGGTGCACAAAAATGCTTACATCTAAGCAATCGGGTTGCTTTGGGCGAGGTGGCTGAAAATGGACGAAGCCAACCATCATGTCGTGATCGTCGGCGCCGGGTTCGGCGGTCTCGAACTTACCCGCGCGCTGGCTGGCGCACCGGTGCGCATCACCATGATCGATAAGCGCAATCACCACTTGTTCCAGCCGCTGCTCTACCAGGTGGCGACCACCGCGCTGGCGACTTCCGAGATCGCCTGGCCGATCCGTCATCTGTTACGCAAGCGCAAGGATGTGACGACGCTTCTGGGTACGGTCATCGGTGTTGACCGCGCAGGCAAACGCGTGCTGCTCGATGACGGGAGCGCAGTCAGCTACGACACGCTGGTGCTCGCCACCGGCGCGCGCCACGCCTATTTCGGCCATGACGAATGGGAGCCATTCGCGCCCGGGCTGAAGACGCTGGAAGATGCCACCACCATCCGGCGCCGCATCCTGCTCGCCTTCGAGCAAGCCGAGCGCGAGACCGATCCCGCCAGGCGCCAGGCATTGCTGACGCTGGTCATCGTTGGCGGCGGACCGACCGGCGTGGAGCTTGCCGGTACCATTGCAGAGCTTGCGCAGGACACGCTGCGCGGCGAATTCCGCAATATCGACACGCGGAAGGCGCGCGTTGTGCTGATCGAAGCCGGTGACCTTGTGCTCGCCAATTTCGCACCGGAGCTCTCGGCCTATGCTCAAAAAGCGCTGGAGCGGCTTGGCGTGACGGTCGAGCTTGGCCGTGCCGTCACGCAGTTGGATGTCGAGGGCGTCGTCTTTGGCGATACCTACCTGCCGGCAAAGACGATTTTATGGGCAGCCGGCGTCGCCGCTTCGCCTGCGGCGGAATGGCTGGGAGCGCCCGCCGACCGGGCGGGCAGGGTGCTGGTCGAGCCCGATCTCACCGTGCCGGGCAGCCCCGACATATTCGTTATCGGCGATACGGCGCATCTGCTGCGACCGGACGGCAAGCCGGTACCGGGCGTGGCGCCGTCCGCCAAGCAGGAGGGCAGGCATGTTGCGGCGACGATCAAAGCGAGACTCGATGGCGACGCAGCGCCACGCCCTTTCCGCTACAAGCATGCCGGCGACCTGGCGACGATCGGCAAACGCGCGGCCGCCATCGATTTCGGCTGGATCAAGCTCACCGGCTGGCTCGCATGGTGGCTCTGGGGGATAGCGCACATTTATTTCCTGATCGATTTTCGCAATCGGCTCGCGGTGTCGCTCAGTTGGCTGTGGATATATTTTACCGGGCAGCGCAGCGCGCGCCTGATCACTCAGGGTGACGACGACAAGAGCTGATTGCTTTTCATCGACGCGTCACCGTGTCGTGATCAACAGGCATCCAACAGACATGGACTCGAAATGCCTTCGACGGCATGTTCCGATTGGGGGGCAGGGCATGTCGCGTTGTCTTAGAGGAGGAAACAATGTCACTTTTGCCCGTCTCCCGCCGCGAATTCCTGGCCGGAGCCGCCGCCAGCGGAGCGCTGATCATGCTGCATCCGTTCTCCGCCCGTGCCGCAGCCAATCAGGCGCATCTGAGGATCATGGAGACGACCGACATCCATGTGAATTTGCTGCCCTATGATTATTACGCCGACAAAGCGAACGACACGATGGGCCTGTCGCGCACGGCCTCGCTGATCGACGGGGTGCGCAAGCAAGCCACCAATGCGATGCTGATCGACAATGGCGACCTGTTGCAGGGCAATCCGATGGGCGACTACATCGCCTATGAAAAGGGCATGAAGGACGGCGACCTGCATCCGATCATGAAGGGCATGAACCTGCTCGGCTATGAATGCTCGACGCTCGGCAACCACGAATTCAACTACGGCCTGTCCTTCATGGACAAGGTGTTGGCCGGCGCCAATTTCCCCTTCGCGTGCGCCAACCTGATCCGGGGTACGACGCTCGCCACGAACCCGCGCGACGACAAGCTCTACCTCAAGCCTTATGTCATCCTCGACAAGAAGATCAAGGACGGTTCCGGCGCTGAGCAACCGATCAAGATCGGGGTCATCGGTTTCGTGCCGCCGCAGATCATGGTCTGGGACCTGAAAAACCTGGAAGGCAACGTCCAGACCCGCGACATTGTCCAGGCGGCCAAGGCCTGGGTACCGCAAATCCGCGAGGAGGGCGCCGACATCGTCATTGCGCTTTCGCATTCCGGCATCGATATCAAGCAGGGCGAAATGATGGAGAACGCCTCCTTCTTCGTCGCCGGCGTCGAAGGCATCGACGCGGTCTTCACCGGGCACCAGCATCTCGTCTTCCCCGGCAAGAAGGATTTCCAGGCGCTGGAAGGCGTCGACACCGAAAAAGGCACTCTGCAGGGCAAGCCGGCGGTGATGGGCGGCTTCTGGGGCTCGCATATGGGCCTGATCGACCTGCTTCTTGAGCGCGACGGCTCGAAATGGCGCGTCGTCTCGGCCACCTCCGAGGCGCGGCCGATCTATGAGCGCGTCGACAGCAAGAACAAGGCTACGGTCGGCGACGACAAGCGCATCATCGCGGCGCTAGAGCAGGATCACGAGGCGACGCTCGCCTATGTCCGCCGCCCCGTCGGCAAGACGTCCGCGCCGCTCTATTCCTATTTCGCTTTGGTTGCCGACGATCCATCGGTGCAGATCGTCAATCAGGCGCAGAGCTGGTATCTCAAGGATATTTTGAAGAGCACAGAGTGGAAGGACGTGCCGCTCCTCTCTGCGGCGGCACCGTTCAAGGCAGGCGGCCGCAACGGCGCCGACTACTATACCGACGTCCCTGTCGGCGATATCGCCATCAAGAACGTCGCCGATCTCTATCTTTATCCGACCACCGTGCGCGCGGTCGAAATCACCGGCTCGCAAGTCAAGGAATGGCTGGAGATGTCGGCCGGCATCTTCAACAGGATCGAGCCCGGGAAGGCGGATCAGCCGCTGATCAACACCGATTTCCCCTCCTACAATTTCGACGTCATCGATGGCATCACCTACAAGATCGACCTGTCGCAGCCGCCGAAATACGATACCAAGGGCGCCGTCGCCAATGCCGGCTCCAGCCGTATCGTCGATCTTAAATTCGCCGGCAAGCCACTCGATCCGGCAGCGAAATTCGTGGTTGCCACCAACAACTACCGCGCTGGCGGCGGCGGCAATTTCCCCGATATCAATGCTTCAAAGATCATCTACGAGGCGCCGGACACCAACCGCGACGTGATCGTGCGCTACGTCATCAGCGAGGGCACGATCAATCCGTCGGCGGACGACAACTGGTCGTTCGCGCCGCTGCCTGGAACCAGCGTTGTCTTCGAGACCGGACCCAGGGCCAAGGATTTCATCGGTCAGGTGAAGTCGCTGAAGATCGAGCCGGCGGGCGAGGGTGAGGCGGGGTTTGCCAAATACCGCATTGCCCTTTGATGTTGCGCGGCCGGGCCGGCCTGATTTGGCTAAGGCGAAGGGGTGGTCGCGGGCGTGGTGAGCGGCCCGGGGAAGGCCGGCTGGATCGACGTGCCGAGCGGATCGCTGGGCACGGTCAGCGGCGCCATTCCTCTCGGGTGGCGAATCTCCTGGATGGTCGATGTCGGCGTGTTGTTGACAAGGTCGCTGGCCCCCGGTGTCAGCGTCGGGGCGGTCAGCGCGCCCAGCGGGTCATTGGTGACCGTGGGCAAGGATACTTTTGCGTCAGCCGCACTTGCCGAGATCACGGCAAGCAGCAGCACGGCGACGGTTACGGTGCGGTTCAAGGAAGCCTCCTGTTGCGAACGACGCTCGGCGCTCGCGCGAGGATGCAGTGACGGCGCCGGACAGCCGGAAAAATGCCGGATGTCCGATCGCGGTTGCATCACGTTCGCATGAGACATTTGTGCTCGCACCGCAGCTCTCCAGGTAGGCCTGGCTGGGTCCCATGACGCCGGAAAGGTGCGTCGATTACAAAGCGGTGAATTGGAACGATTGCCGTGAAGGCGCTCTGGTTCGGTTTGAGGACATACGCTAGCTTTAGCCATGCGTTATGTGATCGTTATCGTCGCCATCACGTTCTTCCTGATCTGGGACGGCCTCTACAACCAGGGCCAATATCTCGACGCGACCGTCAGGGAGATGTCGCGCATCGTGCGTTACGTCACCGGCGCTGCCTGAGGCCCCGACGCTGCCGCTCGAACAGCGGGCGCGACATCGTTGCCGGTTGACGCGACGGCCTTGCTCCCACAAAACGCGTTCATCCGTCGATCAAGGAGGCTGGGTTGATCCGGCACATCGTTTTCTTCAGCGTGCGGCGCAAGGAGGATGTGGAGGCCGTCCGGTCAGGTCTTCAGGAACTGGGCAAGATTCCACATTCGAAACACTTCGAGGTGACGCTCAATACCAAGGTCGATTTGTTCTCAAACGCGATCGACGTGGTCGTCTATGCCGAATTCGAGGACGAGGCAGCGCTCGCGGCCTACCGGGCGCATCCGATCTATGCGGAGACGACCGGCAGGGTTAAACCGTTGCGCGAGCTGCGTTATTCGGCCGACGTCGTGGCCGCCGCCTGAGCCACGCCGTCCGCTCGCCTTCGACGCCAGGCCTTGAACCGATTTCCGCAATGGTGCACACCGCGCCGGCATGACGAAAACTTCGCCCCATCCGCTCGACCATCTCGTTCTGCCCACGCAGAGCCTCGACATTGCAAGGCAGCGCCTCTCGTCGCTCGGCTTCTTCGTCGCGCCGACCGGCGTCCATCCTTTCGGGACTGAGAACGCTTGTGTTTTCTTCGCCGACGGCACCTTTCTGGAACCGCTGGCCGTCGGCGATGACAAAACGGCCGATCGGGCGATGGGCGAGGGCAACGTCTTCGTCGCGCGCGACCGCCTTTACCGCAGCAGGCTTGGCGACGAGGGCTTCTCCGCGGTCGTCTTCGGGACCGCCGATGCAGATGCCGACCACGCGCGCTATGTCGAAGCGGGGCTGTCGGCAGGCAACATGTTGAGCTTTTCGCGCGCCTTCACCGACACCGCGGGCAAAAGCGACACGGCATCGTTCAAACTGGCATTCGCGGCCGATAGAAAAGCACCGGACGCATTCCTGTTCGCCTGCCAGCGCATCAACGCGCCGCAGATCGACCGCACCGCACTGCAGGCACATGCCAATGGCGTGACCGGCATCGTCGAGATCGTGGCGGTGAGCGACGAGCCTTCGAGCCAGAGGGGACTGATATCGATCGCTGCCGGCCAGGGCGCGAGCGACGGCGACAGGACTGACCTGCCAAACGCGACCCTGGCCGTTCTGACGCCCGACGCTTTTGTCGCACGGTTCGGTGCTTCGGCAGGGCAGCCTTCGGACCTGCGTTTTGCGGCCGTCATCTTTGCGATACACAGCGTCGCCGCAGCCACCCAGCTACTTGCGGCCAACGCCATAGAGCACGACATGAGCGGCGACGATGTCGTCGTGCCGTCGGCACCCGGTCAGGGCGCAGCCTTCATCTTTCGGGAGATCCCATGAGCGAGCCCCTTGCGCCCAATGCCGCGGTAAGCGTCGGCAAGGTCGTTTTCGCCAACAATGCGCCCCTGTCGCTGATCGCAGGCCCCTGTCAACTCGAGTCGCGCCAGCATGCCTTCGACATGGCCGGCGCGCTGAAGGAACTGACCATCAGGCTCGGCATCGGGCTGGTGTACAAGACGAGCTACGACAAGGCCAACCGCACCTCGCTCGGCGGCGCGCGCGGTGCTGGGCTCGAGGCGGCGATGCCGATCTTCGACGCTCTGCGCAAGGAGTTCGGACTGCCGGTGCTGACCGACGTCCACACCGAGGAGCAATGCGCATTGGTCGCGCCGCATGTGGATGTGCTGCAGATACCGGCCTTTCTCAGCCGGCAGACGGATCTGCTGATTGCGGCGGCGCGCACCGGCAAGGTGGTGAACGTCAAGAAGGGTCAGTTCCTGGCGCCATGGGACATGAAGAATGTCGTCGCCAAGGTCACCGGTTCCGGCAACGCCAACGTGCTGGTCACCGAGCGCGGCGCCTCCTTCGGCTACAACACACTGGTGTCGGACATGCGAGCGCTGCCGATCATGGCCGAGATCGGCGCGCCGGTGATCTTCGACGCCACCCATTCCGTGCAGCAGCCGGGCGGGCAGGGCGGCTCGACCGGTGGCGAACGACGCTTCGTCGAGACCCTCGCGCGCGCCGCCGTGGCGATCGGCGTTGCCGGCGTGTTCATCGAAACCCACCAGGATCCGGACAACGCCCCCTCCGACGGCCCCAACATGGTGCCCTTGAAGAATCTTCCCACATTGCTGGAAAGGCTGATGGCGTTCGATCGGATCGCCAAGAGGCCGTAGCAGGGCAGCCGAAAATCTGGAACCTTCGCCCGCTCCCCTCATTGTCCACAACGGACAAGCAAATGAGAGGAGCACAACAATGACCACTCCGTCTGGCCACACCGAAGCCATTGCCGCCTCGCGCGTCATCGGCACCTCGGTCTACAACACCGCCGGCGACAGCATCGGCAGCATCGAGGACGTGATGCTCGACAAGATGTCGAACGGGATCATGTTCGCGGTCATCGGCTTCGGCGGCTTCCTCGGCATGGGCGAGAAGTATCACGCCATTCCGTGGGCAAGCCTCGACTATGATGAAAACATGGGCGGCTACGTCGTGCCTTTCACGAAGGAACAGCTCAAGGCGGCACCGGCCTACTCGATCGAGGAATTGACCGGCGCCGATGGTGAAGCGGCCCGCGATGCATCCTTCGAATACTACCACGTGAAGCCTTACTGGCACTGATCGGCCTGAGCGGCTGCTTCCAGAATCGAGAAGGCCCCCGGGTCCGGGGGCCTTCGAGCGTTGAGGAACCTATTCAGCGGTCCGAAGGGTGGATAGCTCCGTGGAGTTCTGCTGAGGCTTCTGGGTGTCGCAGGACGTTAGGAATGCCGCCGCGATCAGGAACAAACTCACGATACCGCTCAACTGGGACATGGCGAAACTCCTCGTGTTTCGCCCCGCGCAAACACGACCATAAATCAGAAGGGTGAGTCGTGCGCATGACTAATGATGACAAAGATTTGCGCTTCGTGAATCTTGTCACCGGCAATTATTGCGGACCGCCCAATTGCCTTTTGCCGGGCTTTGGCTAAGAGGGGCGCGACGCTTCAATCGATCAATCGGGGACATCGCAATGACCGCCATCATCGACATTGTCGGGCGTGAAATCCTGGACAGCCGTGGAAATCCGACCGTCGAGGTCGACGTGGTGCTGGAAGACGGCTCGATGGGCCGCGCCGCCGTTCCGTCGGGCGCCTCGACCGGCGCGCATGAGGCGGTCGAGCTGCGCGACGGCGGGCCGCGCTATCTCGGCAAGGGAGTCCAGGGCGCCGTCGAGGCCGTGAACGGCGAGTTATTCGAGGCGATCGGCGGCATGGAAGCCGAGAACCAGATCCATATCGACCAGACGATGATCGAGCTCGACGGCACTCCGAACAAGAGCCGGCTCGGCGCCAACGCCATCCTCGGCGTGTCGCTGGCGGTGGCCAAGGCCGCCGCCGAGGCCGCCGGGCTGCCGCTCTACCGCTATGTCGGCGGCGCCAAGGCGCACATCCTGCCGGTGCCGATGATGAACATCATCAATGGCGGCGCTCATGCCGACAACCCGATCGACTTTCAGGAATTCATGATCCTGCCGGTCGGCGCGCCGACGCTGCGCGACGGCGTGCGTTGGGGCTCTGAAATCTTCCATACGCTGAGGAAGAAGCTGAAGGATGCCGGCCACAACACCAATGTCGGCGACGAGGGCGGTTTCGCCCCCAACCTGAAGAGCGCGCCGTCGGCCCTCGATTTCATCATGGAATCGATCGAGAAGGCCGGCTTCAAGCCGGGCGAGGACGTGGCGCTCGGCCTCGACTGCGCGGCGACCGAGTTCTTCAAGGACGGCAACTACGTCTATGAGGGCGAGAAGAAGACCCGCGATCCGAAGGCGCAGGCCAAATACCTCGCCAAGCTCGCTTCCGATTATCCGATCGTCACCATCGAGGACGGCCTTGCCGAGGACGATTGGGAGGGCTGGAAATACCTGACCGATCTGATCGGCAAGAAGACCCAATTGGTCGGCGACGATCTGTTTGTCACCAACACGGCGCGACTGCGCGACGGTATCCGCATGGGCGTCGCCAACTCGATCCTGGTCAAGGTCAACCAGATCGGCTCGCTCACCGAAACGCTCGACGCGGTCGAGACCGCGCACAAGGCCGGCTACACCGCCGTCATGTCGCACCGCTCGGGCGAGACCGAGGATTCGACCATTGCCGACCTCGCAGTCGCCACCAACTGCGGGCAGATCAAGACCGGCTCGCTGTCGCGCTCAGACCGCATGGCCAAGTACAACCAGCTCATCCGGATCGAGGAAGAGCTCGGCCGGCAGGCGCGCTACGCCGGCAAGTCGGTGGTCAAGGGCTGATCCGGACAAACTGTCTTGGTTGTTGAAAGAGGCGGAGAGGCGGGTTTCCCCGCCTCTTTTTGTTTCGGCAAGTCTCAGTCCAGCCAACCGTAACCGTCCATTAAGCACAATCGGGCGAAAAAAGACTCGAACAGCCGCTTGCGCTCGCGGCCGAAAGGGTTCGGGTCATGTGGACACGTCAGCACAAGCAGAGAAACACCGGCAAGCTGATCGTTCCGTCGCTCTGCGTGCTGTTTCTCGCCTATTTCGGCTTCCATGCCTATCACGGTGAGTTCGGCATCTACTCCAAATATCGGCTGCAGGCCCAGGCGGCCGAACTCCAGACTCAGCTCGACGCGGTCAAGGCGCGCCGGATCGACTTCGAACGTCGTGTCCAGCTCATGCATGAAGGCACGCTGGAAAAGGACATGCTTGACGAGCAGGCCCGAAAGGCGCTCAATCTGTCCCATCCGGACGAAATCACCATCATGCTGCCGGCTTCGGCAAAATAACCGAATTTCGGTTAATCAAACTTATTTGCAATGATTCTAATCGCTTAGGATGCATGTCAGCCATGCATTTTTCAGCATGGCGCATTGCATTCTTGCGTGTTAGCCTCGCTCAAATCGGTGGGGAGACGGGTCGCTCTCCCTTGAATGTCCGCGAAGAGACGCCAACAGGGAGTGATGTATGGCCACCGCCGCCAGAAAAGCGCCTGCCAAGTCCAAATCCAGATCCGACGGCAAATCGTCGGCCCTTTCCACCCCCAAGCCAGCCGACTTCACCAAAGAAGAAGAGCTCTCCGCCTACCGGCACATGCTGCTCATTCGCCGCTTCGAGGAGAAGGCGGGCCAGCTTTACGGCATGGGCTTTATCGGCGGCTTCTGCCACCTCTATATCGGCCAGGAGGCCGTCGTTACCGGCATGAAGATGGCGCTGATCGAGGGCGACCAGATGATCACCGCCTATCGCGACCATGGCCACATGCTGGCGATGGATCTGTCGCCGCGCGGCGTGATGGCCGAGCTCACCGGGCGCCGTGGCGGCCTGTCGAAAGGCAAGGGCGGCTCCATGCACATGTTCTCGAAGGAGAAGCATTTCTATGGCGGCCACGGCATCGTCGGCGCGCAGGTGTCGCTGGGCACAGGCCTGGCCTTCGCCAACCGCTACCGCGACAACAAGAATGTCTCGCTGACCTATTTCGGCGACGGCGCCGCCAACCAGGGCCAGGTCTATGAAAGCTTCAACATGGCCTCGCTGTGGAAGCTGCCGGTAATCTACATCATCGAGAACAATCGCTACGCCATGGGCACATCGGTGTCGCGCTCATCCGCCGAGACCGACTTCTCCAACCGCGGCGCTTCCTTCAAGATTCCCGGCATCCAGGTCGACGGCATGGACGTTCGCGCGGTCAAGGCAGCCGGCGACGTCGCCGCCGAATGGTGCCGCGGCGGCAACGGCCCGCTGATCCTCGAGATGCAGACCTATCGCTATCGCGGGCATTCGATGTCCGACCCGGCGAAGTATCGCTCCAAGGAAGAAGTGCAGAAGATGCGCTCGGAGCACGACCCGATCGAACAGGTCAAGGCGCGCCTGATAGATAAGAAGTGGGCGAGCGAAGACGATCTCAAGGCCGTCGACAAGGAGGTCCGCGACATCGTCGCCGACGCCGCCGAATTTGCCCAGCACGACGCCGAGCCGGATCCGTCCGAGCTCTGGACCGACATCGTACTCTAAGGAGGGCACGGACATGCCGATCGAAATTCTCATGCCCGCTCTCTCGCCGACGATGGAAGAGGGCAATCTTTCCAAGTGGTTGAAGAACGAAGGCGACAAGGTCGTCGCCGGCGACGTCATCGCCGAGATCGAGACCGACAAGGCGACGATGGAAGTCGAAGCCGTCGATGAAGGCACGCTCGCCAAGATCGTTGTTCCGGCCGGCACCGAAGGCGTCAAGGTCAACGCGTTGATCGCCGTGCTTGCGGTCGACGGTGAAGACGTCGACAAGGCCGGCGAAGGCATCGGCGAAGAAGAGCCCAAGGCTGAAGCGGCCGCGCCGGCACCGGCGCCCGCCGCGGCCAAAAGCGAGGCGGCTGCGCCTGTCGCCGCCGCGCCGAAGGCGGAAGTCGCGGCCGATCCGGACATCCCTGCCGGCACCGAAATGGTCTCGACCACGGTGCGCGAGGCGCTGCGTGACGCGATGGCCGAGGAAATGCGCCGCGACGGCGACGTCTTCGTCATGGGCGAGGAAGTTGCCGAATACCAAGGCGCCTACAAGATCACACAAGGCCTGCTGCAGGAATTCGGCCCGCGCCGCGTCGTCGACACCCCGATCACCGAGCACGGCTTTGCCGGCGTCGGCGTCGGCGCAGCCATGGCAGGCCTGAAGCCGATCGTCGAGTTCATGACCTTCAACTTCGCCATGCAGGCGATCGACCAGATCATCAATTCGGCCGCCAAGACGCTCTATATGTCCGGCGGCCAGATGGGCGCACCGATCGTCTTCCGCGGCCCGAACGGTGCGGCCGCCCGCGTCGCCGCCCAGCACTCGCAGTGCTACGCCGCCTGGTACAGCCACATCCCCGGGCTGAAGGTGGTGATGCCCTACACGGCAGCCGACGCCAAGGGCTTGCTCAAAGCCGCGATCCGCGATCCGAACCCGGTCATCTTCCTCGAGAACGAAATCCTCTACGGCCAGTCCTTCGACGTGCCGAAGCTCGACGATTTCGTGCTGCCGATCGGCAAGGCGCGCATCCACAAGCAGGGCAAGGACGTCACCATCGTCTCCTTCGGCATCGGCATGACCTATGCGGTCAAGGCCGAGGCCGAACTGCGCGGCATGGGCATTGATGCCGAAATCATCGATTTGAGAACCGTCCGTCCGCTCGACTTCGATACCATCATCGCTTCAGTCAAGAAGACCAACCGGCTGGTCGTGGTGGAGGAAGGCTTCCCGCAGAGCTCGGTCGGTGATCACATCGCCAGCCAGGTGTCGCAGCGCGCCTTCGACTTCCTCGATGCGCCGGTCATCACCATCGCCGGCAAGGACGTGCCGATGCCTTACGCGGCGAATCTCGAGAAGCTGGCGCTGCCCAATGTCGGCGAGGTCGTCGAGGCGGTCAAAGCCGTCACCTATCGCTGAGCCGGTCGGGAGGACAACATGCCAATCAACATCACCATGCCGGCTCTCTCGCCCACCATGGAAGAGGGCAATCTCGCCAAGTGGCTGGTCAAGGAAGGCGATCATGTTGCGCCCGGCGACGTGATCGCCGAAATCGAGACCGACAAGGCGACGATGGAGGTCGAAGCCGTCGATGAGGGCACAGTCGCCAAGCTCGTCGTTCCGGCAGGCACCGAAGGCGTCAAGGTCAATGCGGTGATCGCCATCCTGGCCGGCGAAGGCGAGGACGCCGGTGCTGCCGCAAAGAGCGATGGCGGGGCGGCGCCCAAGGCGGAGGCTCCGAAAGCGGACCCTGCGAAGGCCGAGGCGCCCAAGGAAGCGCCGAAGCCGGCACCCGCGCCGGCGAAGGCCGAGCCTGCACCGGTCGCCAACGGCCACGCCGGCGGCGAGCGCGTGTTCGCCTCGCCGCTCGCCCGCCGCATCGCCAAGGATGCCGGTGTCGACGTGAAGGGGCTTAGTGGCTCCGGTCCGCATGGCCGCGTGGTGAAGGCCGATGTCGAGGCGGCGATCGCTTCCGGCGGCGCCAAGGCTGCGCCTGCCGCCAAGGCTCCTGCCGGTGCGCCCGCAGGCGCTCCTGCCCCCGCGCCGAAGCCGATGTCGGACGATCAGGTGCTGAAGCTGTTCGCGGAAGGCTCTTACGAACTCGTTCCGCACGACAATATGCGCAAGACCATTGCGCGCCGCCTGGTCGAGGCCAAGAGCACCATTCCGCATTTCTATCTGACGCTCGACTGCGAGCTCGATGCGCTGCTCGCGCTGCGCACGCAACTCAACGCCGCGGCCCCAATGCGGAAAACCGAGAAGGGCGAGGTCCCGGCCTACAAGCTCTCGGTCAACGACATGGTGATCAAGGCGATGGCGATGGCGCTGATGGCGGTGCCGGACGCCAACGCCTCCTGGACCGAAAACGCCATGGTCAAGCACAAGCACGCCGATGTCGGCGTCGCCGTGTCGATACCGGGCGGCCTGATCACGCCGATCATCCGCCATGCCGACGAAAAGACGCTGTCCGTCATCTCCAACGAGATGAAGGATCTGGCAAGCCGCGCACGCGGCCGCAAACTGAAGCCCGAGGAGTACCAGGGCGGCACCACGGCCGTGTCCAATCTCGGCATGTTCGGCGTCAAGGATTTTGCCGCCGTTATCAACCCGCCGCACGCCACGATCCTTGCGGTCGGCGCCGGCGAGGAGCGCGCCATCGTGAAGAAAGGCGAGATCAAGATCGCCACCATGATGTCGGTGACGCTGTCGACCGATCACCGCGCCGTCGACGGCGCGCTCGGTGCGGAGCTGCTCGGCGCCTTCAAGCGCATGATCGAAAACCCGATGGGCATGCTGGTGTAAGGAAGGGAAAAAGGCGGTGCGGAATTTCTTCACCAGCCTTTTCGCCTTCATTCTTTCCGGTCTGGCCGGCGTACTTGTCGTTCAAGAGCTGGCGGTCATCACCGGCGCGACAGAGGAATGCATTCTGGTCTTCGCGGCCACGGTGATGATCGTCGTTGTGGTCACGGTCGCCTTCTTCCTCGTTCAATTCCGAGGCAAGCCGGTGCGGGCGCTCGATGGGATGCTGTGGCTGCTGCTTGCGCTTTTCTGTCTCGGGCTGCTGGCGCTGGTGGGCTGGACGTTTTCGGTGCCGGCCGAGAGCCGGGCGACCGCAGATGACCTTTCGATCGTTGCCGGGGTGATCCTGCCGGGCGTAGCGGCGATCATCGTGCAATGGCTGTTCGTGCGCTGGCGGCTCAAGCGCTCGGCGGCGGGGTTCGGCAGGGGTGGGGCAAGCGCATGAAGACTATTCTCTGTTACGGCGACTCGCTGACCTGGGGCTACGACGCTGCCAACCTCGGGCGCCATGCGCTGGGGGACCGCTGGCCCAGCGTGCTCAAGACGGCGCTGGGCGACGGCATCGAGGTCATCGCCGAAGGGCTGAACGGCCGCACCACCGCCTTTGACGATCACCTCGCCGGTGCCGACCGCAACGGCGCGAGAACGCTGCCGACGATCCTTACGACGCACGCGCCGCTCGACCTGATCATCATCATGCTGGGCGCCAACGACATGAAGCCGTGGATCCACGGCAATCCCGTAGCCGCAAAGCAGGGCATGCAGCGCCTGATCGATATCGTGCGCGGCCACGACTATCCGTTCGACTGGCCGGCTCCGCAGATTCTCATTGTCGCGCCGCCCGCGGTGACGCGCACCGAGAATGCCGAATTCAAGGAAATGTTCGCCGGCGGCGATGACGCCTCGAAGCGGCTGGCGCCGCAGTACTCTTCGCTTGCCGACGAGGCCGGCTGCGGCTTCTTCGACGCCGGCACCGTGGCGACGACCACGCCGCTCGACGGTGTCCATCTCGATGAGGAAAACACGCGGCGGATCGGTCAGGCACTGGCCCCCCTCGTGCGTGTGATGCTTTCATTCTAACCCCAAGAAAAATCAGGGAGAAACCCGTGGCTGAGAACTACGACGTCATCATCATCGGCTCAGGCCCCGGCGGCTATGTCACCGCGGTGCGTTCCGCCCAGCTCGGCTTCAAGACGGCGATCGTCGAGCGCGAGCATCTCGGCGGTATCTGCCTCAACTGGGGTTGCATCCCGACCAAGGCGCTTCTGCGCTCGGCGGAGATCATGCATTATTCGGACCATCTCAAGGATTACGGCCTGAAGCTCGACGGCAAGGTCAGCCCCGACACCGCTGCCGTCGTCGACCGCTCGCGAAAGGTTTCGCTCAGGCTGAATGGCGGCGTCGCCTTCCTGATGAAGAAGAACAAGGTCGACGTCATTTGGGGTGAGGCGAAACTCTCAAAGCCGGGTGAGATCGTCGTCTCCAAGACCGCCAAGAAGCCGATGGAGCCGCAGCCGCCGGTGCCGAAAGGCGTCAAGGTCGAGGGAACCTATACCGCCAAACACATTATCCTGGCGACCGGCGCCAGGCCGCGTGCGCTGCCGGGCATCGAGCCGGACGGCAAGCTGATCTGGACCTATTTCGAGGCAATGGTGCCGAAGGAGATGCCGAAGTCGCTGCTGGTGATGGGCTCGGGCGCCATCGGCATCGAGTTCGCTTCCTTCTACCGCACCATGGGCGCCGAGGTGACGGTTGTAGAGCTGCTGCCGGCGGTGATGCCGGTCGAGGATGCCGAGGTCTCGAAATTCGCGCAGAAACAGTTCGAGAAGCAAGGCATGAAGATCCTGCTCGAGGCCAAGGTGACCAAGGTCGAGAAATCTGCCAACTCGGTCACCGCGCATGTCGAGATGAAGGACGGGAAGGTCGAGAAGATCACCGCCGACCGCATGATCTCGGCCGTCGGCGTGCAAGGCAATATCGAGGGCCTCGGCCTCGAGGCGCTTGGCGTCAAGACGGATCGCGGCTGTGTCGCGGTCGACGGCTACGGCAGGACGAACGTGCCCGGCATCTATGCCATCGGCGATGTGGCCGGGCCGCCGATGCTCGCCCACAAGGCCGAGCACGAGGGCGTGATCTGCGTCGAGAAGATCGCCAATATCCCGGGCGTGCACGCCATCGACAAGCTGAAGATCCCGGGCTGCACCTATTGCAGCCCGCAGGTCGCCTCGGTCGGCCTGACCGAAGCCAAGGCCAAGGCCGAGGGCAAGGACATCCGCGTCGGTCGCTTCCAGTTCGGCGCCAACGGCAAAGCCATCGCGCTCGGCGAGGACCAGGGCTTCATCAAGACCATCTTCGACAAGAAGACCGGGCAGCTGCTGGGCGCGCATATGATCGGCGCCGAGGTGACCGAACTCATCCAGGGTTTCGTCGTGGCGATGAACTTGGAGACCACAGAGGAAGAGCTGATGCACACGATCTTCCCGCATCCGACCCTGTCGGAGATGATGAAGGAAAGCGTGCTCGACGCCTATGGCCGCGCTTTGAACGCATGATAGACTGCTTGCGCGAGACTCAGACGCGGCAGCCGGAGGATTCTGAGGGCAAAGCAGTTCGTATCCGGATGCATTTTCACCTGATCAAGGAGGAATTGGCATATGGACGTGAATGGCGTGGGCTGGATAGCAGCCATCATCATTGGAGGCTTGGCCGGATGGCTCGCCGAAATGGTCATGAAGAGCAACACCGGCATCCTCATGAACATCATTTTGGGTATCGTCGGCGCGATCGTTCTCAATGCGATCTTACAGGCTCTCAACATCCAGTCCTTCGGCGCCGGCTGGTTCGCGTATTTGATCACCGGTTTCATCGGCGCCTGCCTGCTGATCTTTGTCGGCCGGCTGGTACGGCGCTGAGCCCCAGCGAAGTCCGTTATGCGAAAATGGCCGTGGCGGCATGCGCCGGCGTGGCCTTTTTCTTTATTCCGAAAAGTCCTAGATGACGCAGACAGGCGGCCGCGATGCGGGCGGCCGCGAAGGGTTCGAAATGGTCACTGTTCTCGACACGATCGCCAATGCGCCGCGCCCGCGGCATCCCGAAAAGGCGCACAGGCCGGACCAGGAAGTGCTGCGCAAGCCGGACTGGATCCGCGTCAAGGCGCCGGTTTCGAAGGGTTACGCCGAGACGCGCGAGATCGTGAAGTCGCACAAGCTGGTGACGGTGTGCGAGGAGGCCGGATGCCCGAACATCGGTGAATGCTGGGACAAGAAGCACGCCACCTTCATGATCATGGGCGAGATCTGCACGCGCGCCTGCGCCTTCTGCAATGTCGCCACCGGCATCCCGACCGCCCTCGACGCGGATGAGCCGGCGCGTGTCGCCCATGCGGTCAAGCAGATGGGCCTCAGCCACGTCGTCATCACCTCTGTCGACCGCGACGACCTCGACGACGGCGGCGCGCAGCATTTCGCCGACGTCATCCACGCCATCCGCGCCGCCGCGCCTTCAACGACGATCGAGATCCTGACGCCCGACTTCCTGCGCAAGGACGGCGCACTTGAGATCGTCGTTGCGGCCAAGCCCGACGTCTTCAACCACAATCTGGAAACCGTGCCGTCGAATTACCTGACGGTGCGGCCGGGCGCCCGCTACTTCCACTCGATCCGGCTGCTGCAGCGCGTGAAAGAACTCGATCCGTCGATCTTCACCAAGTCCGGCATCATGGTCGGCCTCGGCGAGGAGCGGAACGAAGTGCTGCAGCTCATGGATGACCTGCGTTCGGCAAATGTCGACTTCATGACCATCGGCCAATACCTGCAGCCTTCGAAGAAGCACCATCCGGTGATCCGCTTCATCACGCCGGACGAGTTCAAGTCCTTTGAGACGATCGGCAAGACGAAGGGCTTCCTGCTGGTCGCTTCGAGCCCGCTGACGCGCTCCTCGCATCATGCCGGCGAGGATTTCGCCAGGCTGCGCGCGGCGCGCGAGGCGCAGCTCAAGAAAGCCAGCTGACGCTTTCATGCCGAAATTCGAAGCCACCCGCCGCGTCGCCTACACGCCGGAACAGATGTTTGCGCTGGTGGCGGATATCGAGACCTATCCGCAATTTCTGCCGCTCTGTGAGGCGCTGACGGTGCGCTCGCGCAAGGAGCGCGACGGCCGCACCATCCTCGTCGCCGACATGAGCATCGGCTACAAGGCGATCCGCGAAACCTTTACGACCCAGGTGCTGCTCAAGCCCGACGAGAACGCCATCGACGTCAAATACATCGACGGCCCGTTCAAATATCTCAGCAACATCTGGCGCTTCGATCCGGCCGATGGCGGCTGCGAAGTGCATTTCTTCATCGACTACGAATTCAAGAGCCGCATTCTCGGCGCGCTGATGGGCACGATGTTCGATCGCGCCTTCCGCATGTTTTCCGAAGCATTCGAGAAGCGAGCGAACGTGATCTACGGCGCAGCGCAAGGCACGCCTGATCCGCGGATAGCCTAGGCCAGCGCTCGCAGGCCGAGCTGCAGCGCGTGCCGGACCGTCTCGTGGCGGATGAATTCCCGCCCCTTATGACCAAACAGCTGGCACTCGACGACGACCGGCTGGCCGGCAAATGCTATCCCGAACCAGACGAGACCCACCGGCTTTTCCGACGAGCCGCCGCTCGGGCCGGCAATTCCGGTGACCGCAAGGGAGAGGCTCGCGCGCGAATGCGTCAGCGCACCCGCCGCCATCTCCCTGACCGTCTCACCCGAGACCGCGCCATGCGCCTCAAGCGTTGCCGCGGAGACGCCGAGCATCTCCATCTTGGCTTCGTTGGAATAGGTGATGAAGCCGCGATCGACCACGGCGGAAGAGCCGGCAATGTCGGTCAATGCTGCAATGATCAGACCGCCGGTGCAGCTCTCGGCCGTAGCCAGCATGATGCCGCGCTGCTGACAAGCCTGGAGCAGGGCGTTGGCTAATTCCGCGTTGCTCATGCCGGCACGTCTCCCGGATAGACGACGCTGGCCGTCGCGATCGCCGCAATGCCTTCGCCGCGCCCGACAAAGCCGAGCTTCTCGTTGGTCGTCGCTTTGATCGAAATGCGTTCCGGCGCAATGCCGAGCATCGCCGCCAGCGCCGCCGTCATCGCCTCGCGATGCGGCCCCACCCGCGGCGCCTCGCAAATCAGCGTGATATCGGCATTGGCGATGCGCCCGCCGTGCTCGCGCACCAGCTTCGCGGCATGCTCGACGAAGATCTTCGAGGCAGCGCCCTTCCATTGCCGGTCCGATGGCGGAAAATGCGTGCCGATGTCGCCGGCGCCGCAGGTGGCGAGCAACGCATCGGTGAGCGCATGAAGCCCGACATCGGCGTCCGAATGACCGGAGAGTTTCCGGTCATAGGGGATAGTGACCCCGCACAGAGTGACGTGGTCGCCCGCTTCGAACGCGTGCACATCATAGCCATTGCCGGTGCGGATGTCCGGAAAGCGCGGCAGCGCATTTGAGAGCCGCTGGTCGGCCATCGCGATATCCCTTGCCCAGGTGAGCTTGATGTTGTCCGGCGAGCCCTGGACGATCTTGACCGGAATATGCGCCCATTCGGCGATCGCCGCGTCGTCGGTGAACTCGCTTTTGCCGAGATGATGCGCCTTCTCGTGCGCCGCCAGCAACGGCCAGAACGGGAAGCCTTGCGGTGTCTGCGCCGCGTGCAGGCCGGCCCTCGACACCGTCTCCTCGATCATGCCCTCGGCCGATTCCCGCTTGAGCGTGTCGGCGACGGGCAGCGCCGGCAGGGCGCCCTGGCGCTTGCCGATGGCCTCGATGGTTCGGTCGATGAGCCCATGATCGACAAACGGGCGCACCGCATCATGCACCAGCACCTTTGCCGGCGCCTGCTCCCTCAGCGCCAAAAGTCCCAGCCGGACGGAAGCCTGGCGGGACGGACCGCCCATGACGATGAGCGTGCGCGTAGCATTAGCTCCCGCCGCGCGCTCGAACAGCTCGCGGTCGTCGGCGTGGATCGCCACCACCACTGGCCCGACGGCTGGATGTGACAGGAATCTTTCCAGCGTATGCGCAATGACGGCGCGTCCGCCGATGCGCTGATACTGCTTCGGCCCCTCGGCCTGTCCGGCACGGGCGCCGCGGCCGGCGGCGACAATGACCACGCCGACCTTGCCGTCCGGTTTTTCACTTGTGTCAGTCATGGCGAGAGGCTTAGTCGCGGCTCGCAGGGAAGGCCAGCATTTTCCAAAATGCGCTTAATGTGACGTCATTGCGCGTTGCACAATGGCTTGCATCTGGCTACACAATGTGCAGCAATCGAATATGCTTGGTTTTTGTGCATGCCTGAATTGACCACATTGGCTTCGCCGCTCGACGTCGGCGGCGTAAGGATACGCAACCGCGTGTTCCTGGCGCCGATGTCCGGCATAACCGACGAGCCGTTCCGTCAGCGTGCGCATGCGCATGGTGCCGGGCTGGTCGTGTCGGAAATGGTGGCGAGCGGCGAACTGGCCAAGGGCAGGGCCGGCTGCGATCTGCGCATCCGCCATTCCGGGCTGCCCGTCCATATGGTGCAGCTTGCTGGCCGCGAGGCAGCGCACATGGCCGAGGGCGCGCGAATCGCGGCGGGCGAGGGCGCCGACATCCTCGACATCAACATGGGCTGCCCGGCAAAGAAGGTGACGGGCGGCTATGCCGGCTCGGCGCTGATGCGCGATCTCGATCACGCGCTCTCGCTGATCGAGGCGGTGGTCGGTGCGGTCTCGGTGCCGGTGACGGTCAAGATGCGGCTCGGCTGGGACGAAAGCGCGCTCAACGCGCCCATGTTGGCGCGCCGCGCCGAGCTGGCCGGCGTGCGCATGGTGACCGTCCACGGCCGCACGCGCTGCCAGTTCTATCAGGGTAAGGCCGATTGGCGCGCCATTGCGCGCGTCAAGGAAGCGGTCTCGATCCCGGTGGTGGCCAATGGCGATGTCGGCTCGCCGGAAGAGGCTGCGACGATCCTGGATCAATCAGGCGCCGACGCGGTGATGATCGGCCGTGCCCATTACGGCGCGCCGTGGACCGCCGGTAGCATCGCGGCAGCCGCCGCTGGCATGTCTGCAACCGATATTCCCCAAACGCCCCAGACGCTCGCCGACTACGTGGTTGCGCATTACGAGGACATGCTCTCGCTCTACGGCGTCGAAAGCGGGCTTCGCCAGGCGCGCAAGCATCTCGGCTGGTATCTGGACAGCCACGCGACTGGTGTTTCGGCGGAACGGCGCAAGCATATCCTCACTTCCTTCGAGCCGGCTGAAGTGATCGCCGGGCTGCGTCAAGCTTTTACCGAAAGCGCGGCATCGCCAGAATTGCGGAGCGCGGCATGAATACGAACCTCCCACAGCCGGCCGACACCGCGGATGCCGCCAATATCGTGCTGAACACCATTCGCCGCCCGGTGATCATGGTCGATGCCGACGGCTTCATCACCTTCGCCAACGCGGATGCAGAGGATTTCTTCCGCTCCAGCGCGACCATGCTGGCGCGCAACACGTTGTCCAAGCTGGTCCCGTTCGGCAGTCCGCTGCTGACCTTAGTCGACCAGGTGCGCGAGCGCCGCGCGCCGGTCAACGAATACCGCGTCGACGTCTCTTCGCCGCGCCTCGGCATCGAGAAGATGGTCGACCTCTATGTCGCCCCGGTGCCGGAGTTTCCCGGCTCGGTCGTGGTGATGTTCCAGGAGCGGTCGATGGCCGACAAGATCGACCGGCAGATGACACATCGGGGCGCCGCCCGTTCTGTCACCGGCCTGGCGGCCATGCTGGCGCATGAGATCAAGAACCCGCTCTCCGGCATCCGCGGCGCGGCGCAACTGCTCGAGCTCTCAGCCTCCGACGAGGACCGTGCGCTCACCCGCTTGATCACCGACGAGACCGACCGCATCGTGTCGCTGGTCGACCGCATGGAGGTGTTTTCCGACGAGCGGCCGATCGAGCGCTTTCCCGTCAACATCCATGTCGTTCTGGATCATGTGAAAGCGATCGCCAAGAACGGCTTCGCAAAAAAAATCAAGATCTTGGAGGAATATGATCCATCGCTTCCTCCAGTCTATGCCAACCGTGACCAGCTGATCCAGGTGTTCCTCAACTTGGTCAAGAACGCCGCGGAGGCGATCGGCGCCGACCCGCAGGGCGAGATCGTGCTGTCGACGGCTTTCCGGCCCGGCATCCGCGTTTCCGTGCCGGGAACGCAAGACCGCGTCTCGCTGCCGCTGGAATTCTGCGTGCACGACAACGGCCCCGGTGTTTCAGAGGACATCCTGCCGATCCTCTTCGATCCGTTCATCACCACCAAACCGAACGGCTCGGGCCTCGGGCTGGCCCTGGTCGCCAAGATTGTCGGCGAGCATGGCGGCATCATCGAATGCGATTCGACGCAGCGTGGAACCACTTTCCGCGTCTTGATGCCGGCCTGGAAGGACACTTTGCCCAACGCCGGCGACGAAGCTGAAGGAGACCGCAAATGACCGTTCGCGGCAATATCCTCGTCGCCGACGACGATGCGGCGATCCGCACCGTGCTCAACCAGGCGCTGTCGCGCGTCGGCCATGAGGTGCGCGTGACCTCGAACGCCTCGACGCTGTGGCGCTGGGTAGCTGCCGGCGAGGGCGACCTCGTCATCACCGATGTGGTGATGCCGGACGAGAACGCCTTCGACATGCTGCCCCGCATCAAGAAGGCGCGGCCCGAGCTGCCGGTCATCGTCATGAGCGCGCAGAACACTTTCATGACCGCCATCCGCGCCTCCGAGACCGGCGCCTACGAGTATCTGCCGAAGCCGTTCGATTTGACCGAGCTGCTCAACATCGTCAACCGCGCGCTTGCCGAGCCGAAGCGGCCGAAGCTGGATTCCCGCGCCGACGACCAGCCGGAGACGATGCCGCTGGTCGGCCGCTCGGCGGCCATGCAGGACATCTACCGCATGCTGGCCCGCATGATGCAGACCGACCTGACGGTGATGATCAGCGGCGAATCCGGCACCGGCAAGGAGCTGGTGGCGCGCGCGCTGCACGAATACGGCCGCCGCCGCGGCGGGCCTTTCGTGGCCATCAACATGGCCGCGATCCCGCGCGACCTGATCGAATCGGAACTGTTCGGCCATGAGAAGGGCGCCTTCACCGGCGCGCAGAACCGCTCCACCGGCCGCTTCGAGCAGGCCGAAGGCGGCACGCTGTTCCTCGACGAGATCGGCGACATGCCGATGGAGGCGCAGACGCGCCTGCTGCGCGTGCTCCAGCAGGGCGAATACACCACCGTCGGCGGCCGCACGCCGATCAAGACCGACGTGCGCATCGTCGCCGCCACCAACAAGGATTTGCGGACCCTGATCAACCAGGGTCTGTTCCGCGAGGACCTGTTCTACCGCCTGAATGTCGTGCCGCTGCGACTCCCGGCGTTGCGAGAGCGTTCTGAAGACGTGCCTGACCTTGTCCGGCATTTCTTCAAGCAGGGCGCCAGCGAAGGCCTGCAGACCAAGCGCATTTCCGCCGGTGGCATCGAGCTGATGAAGCGCTATCCCTGGCCCGGTAATGTGCGCGAGCTGGAAAATCTGGTGCGCAGGCTCGCCGCGCTCTATTCGCAGGACGAGATTTCGGCCGAGATCATCGAGGCCGAACTGAAGACCGGCGAGCGATCTGTCGTGCCGGACGGCGGCGCGCTGATCCCCGACGATCTGTCGATCGGCCAGGCGGTCGAGCATTTCCTGCAGCGCTATTTCGCCTCGTTCGCCGGCGATTTGCCGCCGTCCGGGCTCTACCAGCGCATCCTCGCCGAGGTCGAATATCCGCTGGTGCTGGCTTCGATGACCGCGACGCGCGGCAACCAGATCAAGGCGGCCGAGCTTCTGGGCCTGAACCGCAACACGCTGCGCAAGAAGATCCGCGAGCTTGGCGTCAACGTCTACAAGGCCGCCAGGCAGCCCTGAGTTGCCCTTCACTTTTGGGAATTAAGTCGGGGAAAGATTTCCGTCCCGGCCACACTTGTTGCATAATCGCCACAATGCGTTGCATACATCCGACGCAATGACCGACTCTAGACGGCGATATGGCTGCTGAGGCTCCGACACTGAACCAACCGCTTTTCAGCCGGGCCGGCGTTCGCGACGGTCGCCGGCTGCTGGCGCTGCCCGGCGTGGTCGCGATCGTCGGCGCCATGATCACCGCAGCGATCTCGTTTGCGATCCTTGTCGGTGCGACCCCAATCGCGCCGAATGCAAACGCCACCTGGGCGCTGATCGCGCTCAACGCCGTCTTCGTCCTGTTCCTGATCGCCCTGATCAGCCGCGAGATCCGCCGCATCGTCATGGCGCGCAGGCACGGCCGTGCAGCATCGCGGCTGCATGTGCGCATCGTCGCCATGTTCGCGCTGGTCGCCGCCATCCCGGCGATCATGGTCGCGATCATCGCCTCGATCACGCTCGATATCGGCCTCGACCGCTGGTTCGAGATCCGCACCAAAACGATCGTCAATTCGTCGCTGTCGATCGCCGATGCCTATGTCCAGGAAAATGCGCGCAACCTGCAGGGCACGACCCTGTCGATGGCCTACGACCTCGACGCCTCGCGCACGCTCTACGGGCTCGACCGCACCGGCTTCCTCGATCTCATGAACAAGGAGGCCGTTGGCCGCGGACTGGCGCATGCGGCGCTGATCAAGCCTGACGGCTCTTTCGTCATGAGCGCCAAGACCGACGCCGACTTCGCCATGCCGGAGCCGCCCCCTGGCGCGGTCAACACGGCCGCCGACGGCAAGCCGGTGCTGATCGAGCCGCGCACCCGCAACATCATGGGCGCCATCGTCAAGTTGCGCGAGATCGAAGGTCTTTATCTCTACACGATCCGGCTCGTCGACCCGGACGTTATCAAGGCGCGGCAGATCGTTCGGTCGAACACCGACGAGTATCGCGGACTGGAAGAGAACCGTCGCACTTCGCAAGTCGCGTTCGCGCTGCCCTATCTGTCGCTGACCCTGATCGTCATCCTGTCGGCGATCTGGACCGGCATCGCCGTGGCCGATCGCATTGTCCGGCCGATCCGCCAGCTGATCGGCGCGGCCGACGAGGTGGCGACCGGCAATCTCGACGTCGCCGTGCCCGTGCGTCAATCGGACGGCGACGTCGCTTCGCTCGGCGAGACCTTCAACAACATGATCCTCGAGCTCAAATCGCAGCGCAACGAGCTGCTGTCGGCCAAAGACCTGATCGACGAGCGGCGGCGGTTCTCGGAGGCGGTGCTGGCCGGCGTGACCGCAGGCGTCATCGGCGTCGATCCCTACGGCGTCATCACCATCGCCAATCGCTCGGCCGAAACGATGCTGGCGATCTCGGCGAGTGCCGCGCTCGGACAGAACCTCTCCGCCATCCTGCCGCATGTCGGTCGCGTCTTCGAGATCGGGCGCCAATCCGGCAAGCCGGTCTATCGCGAGCAGGTGACCTTCTTCCGCGCCGGCATGGAACGGACTTTCAATGTCCAGGTCACCGTCGAGGCCGGAGACGACGGCTCGGAAGAAAAATCCTATGTCGTCACCATCGACGACATTACCGATCTCGTGCAGGCGCAGCGGTCTTCGGCCTGGGCCGATGTGGCGCGGCGCATTGCCCATGAGATCAAGAATCCACTGACGCCCATCCAGCTCTCGGCCGAGCGCATCAGGCGCCGTTACGGCAAGGTCATCACCGAGGACCGCGAAGTCTTCGATCAATGCACCGACACCATCATCCGTCAGGTCGAGGACATCGGCCGCATGGTCGACGAATTCTCGGCCTTCGCCCGCATGCCGAAGCCGGAGATGAAGGTGATAGACCTGCGCGAGTCGCTGCGCGAAGCTTCGTTCCTGGTGGAAGTCAGCCGCTCCGACATTGCTTTCCAGCGTGATTTCGGCAACGAGCCGCTCAAGGGAACGTTCGACAGCCGCCTGATGGCGCAGGCCTTCGGCAACGTCATCAAAAACGCCGCCGAGGCCATCGACGGACTTGATGCGCAAGACCGTTCCGACGGCACAATCCGGATTCAAGCCGGGCGCCAAGATGGCGCCATAAGAATCGATGTTATCGACAACGGCAAAGGGCTGCCGCGCGAGAATCGGCAGAGACTGCTCGAGCCCTACATGACGACGCGCGAAAAAGGCACCGGCCTTGGCCTCGCTATCGTCAAGAAGATCGTGGAGGACCATGGCGGCCGGCTCGAATTGCACGACGCGCCGCCCGATTTCCACGGCGGCCGGGGCGCGATGATCTCGATCATCTTGCCACCGGCGGCGGTCGTCCCCGCGCCGCCACGCGGCGAAGGCCGCGACGAACACGAACGAGAAACTGAAAAGGTCGGTAATGGCGTCTGACATTCTCATCGTCGATGACGAGGAAGACATCCGCGAACTGGTCGCCGGTATCCTGAGCGACGAAGGTCACGAAACCCGCACGGCACACGATGCCGACAGCGCGCTAGCGGCGATTGCCGATCGCGCGCCACGGCTGATTTTCCTCGATATCTGGCTGCAGGGCTCGCGCCTCGACGGTCTGGCGCTGCTCGACGAGATCAAGACGATGCATCCGAACATGCCGGTGGTGATGATCTCCGGCCACGGCAACATCGAAACGGCGGTGTCGGCCATCCGGCGCGGCGCCTATGATTTCATCGAGAAGCCGTTCAAGGCCGACCGTCTCATCCTGATCGCCGAGCGCGCGCTGGAAACTTCCAAATTGCGGCGCGAGGTCTCGGACCTCAAGCTGCGCAGCGGCGAGACCTTCGACCTGATCGGCATGTCGTCAGCGATGAGCCAACTGCGGCAGACCATCGAGCGTGTCGCGCCCACCAACAGCCGCATCATGATCATCGGACCGTCGGGTTCCGGCAAGGAACTGACGGCGCGCGCCATCCACGCGCTTTCGGCGCGCAAGAACGGGCCGTTCGTGACGCTGAGCGCCGCCACCATCACGCCGGAACGCATGGAGATCGAGCTGTTCGGCACCGAATCGAACGGCACCGAACGCAAGGTCGGCGCGCTGGAGGAGGCGCATCGCGGCATCCTCTACATCGACGAGGTCGCCGACATGCCGCGCGAGACGCAGAACAAGATTCTGCGCGTGCTGGTCGAGCAGCAGTTCGAGCGGGTAGGGGGCACAAAGCGGGTCAAGGTCGACGTCCGCATCATCTCCTCCACAGCGCAAAACCTGGAGGCCATGATTGCCGATGGCCGCTTCCGCGAGGACCTTTATCATCGCTTGGCGGTGGTCCCCGTCACTGTGCCGGGTCTCGCCGAACGGCGAGAGGATATTCCGTATCTCGTCGACAATTTCATGAAGCAGATCGCGCGTCAGGCCGGCATCAAGCCGCGCCGCATCGGTGACGACGCGCTGGCCGTGCTGCAGGCGCACAACTGGCCGGGGAACGTGCGCCAGCTGCGCAACAATGTCGAGCGGCTGATGATCCTGGCGCGAGGCGGCGACGTCGACGCGCCGATCACCGCTGACCTTCTGCCCTCCGAGATCGGCGACGTCATGCCGCGCACCCCCAACCAGTCGGACCAGCACATCATGGCGCTGCCGCTGCGCGAGGCGCGCGAGCAATTCGAGAAGGACTATCTGATCGCCCAGATCAATCGCTTCGGCGGCAACATCTCGAAGACGGCCGAGTTCATCGGCATGGAGCGATCAGCTTTGCACCGCAAGCTGAAGTCGCTGGGCGTGTAAAGGCAATCCAGGAAAAGTGGGCAGCGCCGGTTGGGGTCGGCGGCTTCGCCGTACCATTCCGTCTGGAATTGCCCAAAGCCGGCTGGCCCACGCGATTGTTCATTACGGCAGCGGCGGAATCGCTTAAGAGAGCCGGACATTTCCCTGAGGTAGCCCATGCCGCGCATTGCCTATGTCAACGGGCGCTACGTTGCCCATGCCGACGCCCGCGTCCATATCGAGGATCGCGGCTATCAGTTCGCTGACGGCGTCTATGAGGTCTGCGAGGTGGCGCGCGGCTTTATCGTCGACATGCCGCGCCATCTGGCCCGGCTTAAGCGCTCGCTCAAGGAATTGTCGATCGCATGGCCCGTCTCGGAAGGCGTCCTGCCGATGCTGCTGCGCGAGGTGGTGCGCCGCAACAACGTCGTCAACGGCCTCGTCTATCTCCAGGTGACGCGCGGCGTCGCCAGCCGTGAATTCGTCTTTCCCGCAGTCGGCACCCGCCCGTCCTTGGTTATAACCGCCCGGAAGGCCGACCCCTCTGCTGCCGCCAAGCGGGTTGAGACCGGCATCAAGGTCATCACCGTCCCGGAGAATCGCTGGGACCGCGTCGACATCAAGAGCACCGGCCTGCTTGCCAATGTGCTCGCCAAGCAGAAGGCCAAGGAAGCCGGCGCCCAGGAGGCCTGGTTCGTCGACTCCGACGGCACGGTCAAGGAGGGCGGCTCGTCCAATGCCTGGATCGTCACCCGCGACGGCGTTCTGGTGACGCGGCCGGCCGAACACGGCATCCTGCGCGGCATCACCCGCACGACACTGTTCGACGTCGCCGAAAAGCTCGGTCTGAAGATCGAGGAGCGTGGGTTTTCGATCGCCGAAGCCAAGGCAGCGCGCGAGGCTTTCATCAGTTCCGCGACCACGATCGCCATGCCGGTAGTCGAAATCGACGGCGCGCCGATCGCAAACGGCCACCCCGGTTCCATGACACTTTCGTTGCGGCAGGCATTTTTTGACATTGCGGAAAAAAGTCCAGCCTGATAACCGCAAAGGTGGAATGAACCTCAACTATCTCGTTCTGCTTGTCGTTTAGGCGGCAAGAGGGGGTTTGCGCGCTTGACAGGCGCCGCGTAATTTGGCGCATTGGCCTGCAGACCGAAGGGGATCGGCGAAAGACAAAAACAATGGCGGAACGATCGCAAAACCTTCAGGACCTGTTCCTGAATTCAGTTCGCAAGAGCAAAAATCCACTTACCATCTTTCTCATCAACGGTGTGAAGCTGACCGGCGTGGTCACTTCGTTCGACAATTTCTGTGTGTTGTTGCGGCGCGACGGGCATTCCCAGCTCGTCTACAAGCACGCCATTTCCACGATCATGCCGAGCCAGCCGGTTCAGATGTTTGATGGCGAGGAAGGCCAGGGCGCCTGATTGGCACGTGAGCAGGACGCGGACCGCAGAGTTCGCGGGAAACAAGGACATCAACTCGGGCCGGAAGCCAAGGATCCGACCCGGGCCGTTGTCATTGTGCCGGTGCTTGCGCGCCAGCCGCGCGGCGATGAGGATTCGAGCCGCCCGCGCCTGAGCCGCTCGGCGGATGCCCGCCACGACGAGGCGGTCGGGCTTGCCAGCGCCATCGACCTGGACCCGGTCCACACCGCGGTGGTGACGGTCACCGATCCCCGCCCGGCAACGCTGCTCGGCAGCGGCAAAGTGGCGGAATTCGCCGACATCGTGAAGGAACGCAAGGCGGAATTGGTCATCGTCGACCATCCGCTCACGCCGGTGCAGCAGCGCAATCTCGAGAAGGAACTGAACGCCAAAGTGCTCGACCGCACCGGGCTTATCCTCGAGATCTTCGGCGAGCGCGCCAGGACCAAGGAAGGCACCCTGCAGGTCGAGCTGGCGCATCTCAACTATCAGAAGGGTCGGCTGGTGCGCAGTTGGACCCACCTCGAACGGCAGCGCGGCGGCGCGGGTTTCCTGGGCGGTCCCGGCGAAACGCAGATCGAATCCGACCGGCGGATCCTGCAGGACAAGATCACCAAGCTCAAACATGAGCTGGAAACGGTTCGCCGCACCCGCGACCTGCACCGCGCAAAACGCAAGAAGGTGCCATTTCCGGTAGTTGCGATCGTCGGCTACACCAATGCCGGAAAGTCGACGCTGTTCAACCGGCTGACCGGGGCAGGGGTGCTGGCGGAGGACATGCTGTTCGCCACGCTCGATCCGACGCTGCGCCGCGTGCGCCTGCCGCACGGCACGCCGATCATCCTGTCGGACACGGTCGGCTTCATCTCGGACTTGCCGACTCATCTGGTCGCGGCCTTCCGGGCGACGCTGGAAGAGGTCGTCGAGGCCGATCTCGTGCTACATCTGCGCGATATCTCTGATCCGGACACGGCAGCGCAGGCCGAGGATGTCGAGCGCATCCTTGGCGATCTCGGCGTCGATGCCGCGGACACCAGCCGCGTGATCGAGGTGTGGAACAAGATCGACCTGCTCGACGAAGGCAATCGCGAGCGCCTGCTTGCCGAGAGCGCCGGCGGCAAGGCGCCGCCGATCGCGATATCGGCAGCGACCGGCGAGGGGATCGATGCGCTCAAGGCGCTCATCGAGGCCAGAGTGTCGGGCGAGTTGGAAACGATGACGGTGACGTTGAGCCCTGCTGAGCTCGGCCAGGTCGACTGGCTCTATCGCAATGGCGATGTCGTCTCGCGGAGCGACAATGAGGACGGCAGCGTCACCATCTCACTGACGGCCACGCACAGCGCCCGCCAGGAGATCGAGACCCGGCTGAACCGCAGGAACCACGGCTAGACCGCTGCTTTTCTTGCGTTTTTGGCCTGCTGCCAGAGGGTTTCCATCTCGTCCAAAGTCGCCTGTTCCAGCGACCTCCCGGAAGCCTCCAACTCCCGCTCGACATAATGGAAGCGCGAGCGGAACTTCTCGTTGGTGCCGCTCAGCGCGGCTTCGGCATCAAGTCTCAAATGGCGGCCGAGATTGACGACGGCAAACAGCATGTCGCCGAACTCATCCTTGATGGGTGCCGCGTCGCCCGTGACCAGCGCCTCGCGCAGCTCGCCGATCTCTTCCTCTATCTTGTCGAGGATGGGTGCTGCCTCGCTCCAGTCGAAGCCGACGCGCGCAGCCTTCTCCTGCAGCTTCAACGCGCGGGTCAGCGCAGGGAGCGCAACCGGCACGCTATCGAGATAGCCCTTGCCGTGATCTTCCGGGTCGAGGCCGCGCGCGATGCGGGCGTTGCGCTTGTCGGCCTTCTCCACCGCCTTGATCTTCTCCCACATGCCCTTGGCCATGCCGGCGCTGCGCGCCTTCTCGTCGCCGAAGACATGCGGGTGACGGCGGATCATCTTGGTGGTGATCGCCTCGACAACGTCGCCGAACGCGAACTCGCCAATCTCCTGCGCCATCTGCGCGTGGTAGACGACCTGCAGCAGAAGGTCGCCCAGTTCCTCTCGCAGATCGTCGAAGTCGCCGCGCGCGATCGCATCCGCCACTTCATAGGCTTCCTCGATCGTGTAGGGGGCGATGGTGGAAAAGTTCTGCTCGATGTCCCAGGGGCAGCCGGTCTTCGGCGCTCTCAGTGCCGCCATGATCTCGATCAGACGGGAGATGTCTTTGGAGGGTTTCATGCAACAAACCCTAGCGCGCGCCGCGGCGGGCAACCAATCCCGCCGGCTGGCAAAAGCCGATTGTCCACAGTTGCGCCGGCGCTCAGTCGAGCACCGAAACGATCGCCTTGGCGAGCTCGTCCATGCCGTCCTCAGGTAGACCTGCCACATTGATGCGGCTGTCACCCACCATATAGACGGCGTGCTTGGTGCGCAGCCGCTCAACCTGCGCTTCGGTGAGCCCCAGGCGGGAGAACATGCCGCGATGGCTGGCGACGAAATCGAAGCGATCGGAGTTGGATTGCCGACGCAACGCCTCGGCGAAGGCGACACGCAGCCTGAGCATGCGCAGCCGCATGTCCTCGAGTTCCGTCTCCCAGACCTTCTTCAGATCGGCGTCTTCCAGCACCATGCGTACGGCCGCAGCGCCATGGTCCGGCGGCATCGAATAGAGCGCTCGCGCCGCTGCCAGCATCTGGCTCATCGCCACGTCGGCCTGTGCGCCGTCCTTGGCCATGATCATGGCGGAACCGACGCGGTCGCGATAGACGGCGAAATTTTTCGAGCAGCTCGAGGCGACGACCATCTCGGGCACCTTGCCGGCGAGCAGCCGCAGGCCGGCGGCATCGGCGTCGAGCCCTTCGCCAAAGCCCTGATAGGCGATGTCGACGAAAGGCAAAAGGCCGCGCTCAAGCAGAACGTCGGCAACGTTCGCCCATTGCGCAGCATCCAGGTTGGCACCGGTCGGGTTATGGCAGCAGCCATGCAGCAGCACGATATCCCCGCTATTGGCGGTCTTGAGCACCGCCAGCATGTCGTCGAAACGGACAGCGCCGGAAACAGCGTCGAAATAAGGATAGTCGCGCACCTGTAGGCCGGCGGCGCGCATCACCGGCAGGTGGTTCGGCCAGGTCGGATCGGAGAGCCACACCGTCGCGCCTGGGCGCGTGCGCTGCAGAAGCTCGGCCATCAGCCTGAGGGCGCCCGATCCGCCCGGCGCCTGCGCTGCGCGGATGCGCGAATGATCGGCCCTCTCGCCGAAGGCAAGCTTGATCATGGCGGCGTTGAAGCCGGTGTCGCCGGCGAGGCCGAGATAGGTCTTGGTGTCCTGGCCCGCGAGCAGCCGCTTCTCGGCCTCGCGCACGGCCCGCATCACCGGCGTCCTGCCGTCACGATCCTTGTAGACGCCGACACCCAGGTCGACTTTGCCGGGGCGCGTGTCGGCGCGGTAAAGGCCGATCAACGCAAGGATCTTGTCGGCGGGCGCGGGCTGCAGGGTCTCGAACATCGATCGGGCTCCAGTGGCGGCGGAGTGATACGCAAATCGGCCGCGCTTCGCCAGCGGTTTCGCTTAGCATCACGTCTGCGAGCATGACTGTCGCAGCAAAGATGCCGGTTGGGGCTTCGCCAAGTCCAAGCAGGCGCCGCACTGGTTCTGCCGTGCGCACCTCGGCTGGTTGGTTCGTCTTCGTGCTGTCCTTTATTGTGGAAGAGGCCAATACCTCGTTGGAGGTCCGCTTCCAAGTGCGATAATGTTTCGACACACGGGGGACAAGCATGAAAAAGCGCCTAACTGATGGCTTGCGATACCTTGGCGACATGCGCGGGGTAGCTAATCGCGTTTCGAAAGCAATAATTCTGTCGATTATCTTCGTTCTAGTTACAAGTGCGGTTTGGAAAGCATATCACGATGCGTGCAGGCCCGAGCGTTATTGGGCTTGCGGTTTGCGGCACTATTTCTATTTTCGTTGGTTCTACAACTATCAGACGTTGATTACAGGTCTCTTGGCCCTAACGGGGGCATGGTGGGGAGTGCGCGCTATACATGCGCAGATGAGACAGGAGGTACTAGCTGAGGAATCCCGGCTTGAAAGTCGACGCGCCGCTGCGAGAGCGACCCTGCCGTTGTCACTCAGTCTGCTGTCGGAATACGCCGAAGAATGCACCGTGATCCTTAGAGGGCTGCTGAATAAATGCGTCGACGGCGCGCTTCCGCACTCGGTTAAGTTCAAAGGATTTCCGTCCCTGCCGTCTGAAGCGATACAGGCATTTAAGGAGATGACTGAGGTGTCACTTCCAGGCGATCGAGAGACACTAGCGACTATCCTGACTAAGATTCAGATTCAGAGGTCGAGGATAAGCGCAATTACAGCCGAAAGACGGCCCCCCGATATGATCGTTGCTGCCGCGAATTTGGAGGAATACATTCTCGATGCGGCGGAAATCTACGCGCGTTCGGCTGCATTGTACGAATACGCACGTCGAAAATCTCAGGCGATACCAAGCGCCACGATCTCGGTCGATGCGCAGATAGGTGCCCTAAGCAACTTAGGGGTGTTTGACGAGCTGCGCGACAAATTGGTTGCGACGCTGCGAAGGAGAAATCAGACGAACCGTACCGCCTAGCCTGCTGGACTCAGTGGTAGCCCTAAGCCAACTGAGACACAAAGCTCGGCTTCCCCAATGCGCCGTTTGCGAACGAGGCCGCGCAAAAGAAAATTGCAGCCGAGGGGATTAAAATCCCCACATGCTCCGTAAACAGGGCATGAAACGGTCGATGGCACGCTTTGATATCGTCGGGCAGTTGGGCTCGCTGCGGCGCTACGCACGCTCGCTGACGCGCGACAGCGCCGATGCCGAGGATCTGGTCCACGACGCGCTGGTGCGCGCCTATGAGCGGCGCGGCACCTTTCGTTCGGGCGGCAACCCGCGCGCCTGGCTGCTGGCGATCCTGCACAACATCTTCATCGACCGCATGCGCTCGCGGCGGTCCGAGGCAGCGCGCATCGAGCAGGCAGGCCGTCTCGCCGAGCAAAACATGCCGGCGTCCCAGGACCATTCGGTGCGCCTTTCGCAGGTGCGCGAAGCCTTCCTGTCGCTGCCGGAAGAGCAGCGCGCCGCGCTGCATCTCGTCGCCATCGAAGGGTTGAGCTACGCGGAAGCGGCCGAGGTCAGTGGCGTCCCGCTCGGAACCCTGATGTCGCGCATCGGCCGCGCTCGTGCGGCGCTGCGCGAGATGGAGGAGGGCGCTCCGGCGCGCGGCAAAAATCACCTGAGGATCGTGGGAGGTGAATCATGACCGCCATCGTCGATCCGGTGACCGATGCCGATCTCGACGCCTATGTCGACGATCAGCTCGACGTCGCCCGCCGCATCGAGGTCGAGGCGTTCCTGTCCGCTCGTCCCGAAGTGGCTGCGCGTGTGATGTCGGATCTCAGAACGCGCGACGAGTTGCGCGTGGCGCTGGCCGGGCCAGGCGCAATGGCGCGCCCGGCGACGACCGACGCGGCGCGTCGGCTGGAGAGGGTGCTTGCCAGGGACCGTGCCTTTTCCGTGCTGCAGCGCGCCGCGGCCGCCGCCGTGCTGGTGGCGGCGGGGTGGCTTGCGAACGGCGTCTTCGGGCCGATCGCTGTCAGCAAGGTGGTCGCGTCGACGCAGCCGCCCGCCTATGTCGAGGAAGCGGTGAGCGCGCACCGGACGACGCTGGTGCGTGAGACGATGCCGTCCCAGGCCGAAGCGCCAAATTACAATGCCGACGAGATCCGCGCCGCGACCGCGATCGTCATGCCGTCATTGCCCGACGGCTGGCGGATCCGCGATGTTCAGATCTATCCGTCGCGGTTCGGGCCGAGCGTCGAGATGGCACTCGAAACGAAGGACCTCGGGCTGGTGTCGCTGTTTGCGATCAGGCCAGGCACGTTCGACGTCGTGAAGCCCACCGTCGCGCCCTTGGGCGATATCTCGTCCGCCTATTTCCAGATCGGCGAGGTCGCTTACGCCGTCGTCGGACAAGGCGATGCCGGCGATCTCGACCGGGCCGCCGAAAAGCTCGCCCGCACTCTCTATTGAAACAGCCAATCGAACCGACCAAACCAAGGAGAAACGAAATGAACAGCCCTAATCTTGGATACCGAATGGGCACCGGCGTTCGGGCCGGTGCCGTCTATGACGAGGGCCTGCGCCGGCACATGCTGCGCGTCTACAACTATATGGGCCTCGGGCTCGTCGTGACCGGCCTCGTCGCCCTTGTTGTGGCCTCGACGCCGGCGCTCTACGTCCCGATCTTCTCCACGCCGCTGAAATGGGTGGTGATGCTGGCGCCGCTCGCCTTCGTCATGTTCTTCTCCTTCAAGATGCAGACAATGTCGGCGGCGAGCGCGCAGGCGATGTTCTGGGCCTTCTGCGCGGTCATGGGCCTGTCGCTGGCTTCCGTGTTCCTGGTCTTCACCGGCACCAGCATCGCGCGCACCTTCTTCATCGCCGCCACCATGTTCGGCGCCACCAGCCTCTACGGCTACACGACCAGGCGCGACCTGACGCAGTTCTCGTCCTTCCTGATCATGGGCCTGATCGGCGTGGTGATCGCGAGCCTCGTCAACCTGTTCCTCGGCTCGACCGCGCTGCAGTTCGCCATCTCCGTGATCGGCATCGCCGTCTTCATCGGCCTGACCGCCTGGGACACGCAGACGATCAAGGAGCAGTATGCCGAGAATTTCGACGCGGAATCGCAACAGAAGCTCGCCGTCTTCGGCGCCTTCTCGCTGTATCTCAACTTCATCAACATCTTCCAGCTGCTGCTGAATTTCACCGGCGAACGCGAATAGTCCGTCGCCAACACAGGCGACGAGGTGCTGCCGGCCTCGGTCGGTGCCCACCCGGCCTTCAACTGGCCTTTGCTGCCGGAATTGCCCAAGGAAGCCTACCGGCTGACCTTTGCCGACGATGAACCCGCTCCGATACGGCGCCCGCATCTGGTCCAAGCCCGGCGGCGCGCCGTTCCTCTGCATCGAGCCCTGGCATGGCGTTGCAAACCCGGTCGATTTCGACGGCGAATTCGCCGACAAGCCGGGCGTGATGCTGATCCCGCCAGGCGCCAAGCGCAAGTTGACCTACCGGATCACCATCAGCCGGGATGCGTGAGGCATGGCGTTCGCGATCAAGGCCGAGGTCAAGGATCCGCTGGCCGGGACATTCTCATTCGCGGCGCAGAAAACCATGTATGGCGGCAAGCATATCGCCGAAGGCGACACGATCTTCGTGTTCGCCAGCGAAAACGAAGGCGGGCAGGGGCTCATCGCGCGAGGTGTCGTCATGTCCTCGCAGGCAATTGCGAAACGACCCGATCTTGAACGGCAGACGCCCCGTGTTAGCGTTTCCATCCGTCGCGCCGCCCTGGCGACCAGGCGGTTGGGCCGCGACGAGCTCAAGCGCTTCAAGGATTGGAAGGACGGCCGGCCGGAGACGGAGCTCAATTTCAAATTCTATCGCCAGGCGACGAACAAGATCGTCGGCATCTCGCGTGAGACGGCGGCTTTTCTCGATGGGTTTTTCTAATCGCGGGACAGGCCCGGCGCGCTAGCCGAGCAAGAAACCTCAGCTAATTCAGTCGATTAGTTGTGTTCGCTTGCGGCGAACTTATAGCTTAGCCGTGCCATGACCACGTCGGCCCTGGCCTTGACCTTGTAAGTTTCGGGATTGGCCCCCAGCGAACCGTCGTCGAACACATTGGGGCCCGTGCTGGTCTTGGAGCCGAGATCAATATGAGTGTAGTCCACGCCAAGGCTCAGCTTGTCGGTGAGGGCGTAATCGATGCCGAGACCCAGCGCATAGCCGTTGTGCCAGTCGTTCTGCTCGTATGTGACTAGGGCGTCGTTGTCGCGCGCTTTGAAACCGACCTCGCCTCCGGCGTAGCCGCCCTTCGCATAGACCAAGACACGGTCGAACGCGTAGCCGATCCGGCCGACCACCGTCGCATAATGCTGGATCCTGCCGGTCTCGGTATCGCTATCGGGGAAGTATGGACTGACGATCGTCTTCCTGATCCCCGTTGCGGTCCATGAGGCTTCGCCGCCCAACACGAACTGGTTCCACTGGTACTGAGCGCTGACCTGCACGCCGCCAGCTATGTTGGTGTCGCGGAAATGGAACCCCTCGGTTCCGGCGGGGACCAGATCCGTGAAGAAGCCGCCGTTCGGCTGCGCGACGTCGATGGCTGTGATATCTCCATTGGCGACGCCGATATGCGCGCCGGCATAGAAGCCGCTCCAGTCGTAAGCCGAGCCGGCGACCGGACCGGTCATGTCCGCAGCCGAAGCCCCAGTCGCGCTGAGCCCAGCCAGCGCGGCGATTGCAAGAAAAGTTCTCACTGAATGTTCCTCCGACCCAAATCAGACCCCATTGAGAGCGCGATCATAGCAAGGTATCGCCGGCTAAGCTGTGACGATTATGTCGCACTGCGATAAAATCAAAGGTTGCAGAATGAGACTGTATCAACCTTGATGGCGGCGGCCGCCGAAGACATGCGGCGCCGACGGGCAGGGCGCCAGCCGAAAGGCTGGCGCAGCTTGCATCGACGGCGCAACACGCTTCGTTGTAAACATTCCGGCCACGTGATTTGAAGGAGACGCAACACATGGACCAATTCACCGGCGGCTGCCTGTGTCGCAATGTCCGACTTGTGGCGTCGGGCCGCCCATACAGGGTCTGCATCTGCCATTGTCTCGATTGCCGCAAACATCATGGCGCGCTCTTTTATGCTTCGGCGGTATTCCCTCAGGACGCGGTTACGATCGACGGTGAGACGCGCGACTATGCCGGGCGGTTTTTCTGTCCGCGCTGCGGTTCGTCCGTTTTCGCACGCACCGCGGACGAGATCGAAGTGCATCTCGGGACCCTGGACGCCCCAGACCAGCTAGCCCCGACCTACGAAAGCTGGATCATCCGTCGCGAGTCGTGGCTGCCGCCGTTTCCAGTCAGCAAGCGATACGAGCGCGATCGCGAGGCGACGAGCCGCTTCGAAGAATAGGTCGCGCCATTCCATTCTGGCCGTCAGTCCGGAAGCCCGGCCTTGCGGAACCCGTCAACGAAATGCTCGAGCATCGCGTCGTCGCGGAACGGCTCGGTCCAGACCCAGTGGCTGGTCGTGAAATGCGGGTTGGCGATAAGGAACATCTCGACCTCCGCGCGCGCCTCTTCGAACCGGCCGAGCTGCGCAAGGCTTGCCGCCAGGAAACGGCGTGAGCTGGTCCGATAGGTCTCGTCCCGGCGCAGCGTCTCGATGGCGGCTTCATAGGCGCGGGCCGCATATTGCGCGGCGCCGAGCGTGAGATAGTACCAACTCGGCGGAAACGGGTTCAGCCGGAACGCCTTGCGAATGTGCTCAAGGCCTTCCTCGATCCGCCCGGCTAGGACCTCGATATCGGACAATGTCGCCCAGGCGTCGGCCTCGTTCGGATCGAGCTCGAACGCTCTGGCGAATTCGGCATCCGCCTCGCCGAAGCGATGCTCATAGGCAAGCAGGTTGGCAAGCACCCAGCGGCAGCCGGCGTCGTTGGGGTCGATCGTCACGGCTTTGCGGGCCAGCTCCAAGGCAATGCTCCGGTTGGGGTCGACGGGCTCGCCCCAATGCACCCATCCCATCCAATGGTTCATGGCGAGCCAGCGATAGGCCTCGGCGTATTCCGGATCCAGCGAGACCGCGCGCGTCAGCATCAGATGCGCCTCCCGCGCCGTCTGAGGCGAGTCGTCGATCAGTTTTCGCGCCCGCACGCACAGATCGTAGGCCTCGAGATTCTTGGGCCGATTGCGCGGTGGCTGCGTGCGCAGCCGGCCGAGCAGCGCCTCCACGATCTTGGCCGTTACCTCGTCCTGGACGGCAAAAATATCTTCCAGGCTGCGATCGAAGCGTTCCGCCCACAGGTGTTCACCGCTCACCGCGTCGACAAGCTGCGCGTTGATGCGCACACGCCCCGCGGCGCGCCTTGCGCTCCCCTCAAGCAGGTAACGCACGCCAAGGTCCTCGGCGATCGCGCGCACATCCATCGGCTTTCCCTTGTAGACGAAGACCGAGTTGCGCGCGATGACGAACAGTCCCGCGTTCCTGGACAGGTCGGTGATCAGATCTTCGGTCAACCCGTCCGCGAAGGATTCCTGCTCGGGATCATTGCCGAAATTGACGAAGGGCAGAACGGCAATCGAAGGCTTGCCGGGCAGTGGCAAAGGTTTTCGTTTCGTCTCGCCAAGCTGTTCGATGACCCCCGTGAAGCGATAGCCGACGCGCGGCACCGTAGCGATCCATTCACCGCCGTCGGCGGCGGGGCCGAGCAGCTTTCTGAGCTGCGCGATCTGGACGGTGAGGTTGCCTTCCTCAACGGCCGTGCCCGGCCATGCCGCGTCCATCAGCTCGGCCTTGGCCAGGATTTCGCCGGGACGTTCCACGAGCGCGGCAAGCAGCTTCAGCCCCCGATAGCCGGCGGCCACGGGGACATCGTTCCGAAGCAACATTCCCGCAGCTGAATCAAGCACGTACGGGCCGAAGGCAAAGCGCGATCCCTGCATGCGGCGCATCTATAGAGCAATTCCAGGAAAAGTGTGAGACGGGTAGAGCAGTTCGTCATGTCCGATGAACCGCTCAGGCCGATTTGGAAGTTTTGAGAACTATTTGGATGCGCTTAATTACGGCGCAGCCCGCATCCTGCAGAATCCAACCTCATTCAGGTGGAAGGCCCCAACTCGAAAAGCATGGGGCCGCAAACCATAGGAGGTTGCCATGAACGACACGTTTGCATCGATCCCGCATCTGGCAACGCTGGCCGGGCAGGCATCGCGCCGGCGCTACGGCCTGAAGACCCTGCGAGGCATGATCGCAGCCCGGCGCGAGCAGATACGGTTTCGCTGGGATCTGAAGCGGATATCAGAGGCCAACCCGCATCTGATCGACGATATCGGACTGACGAAAGAGCAGGCCGAGGAAGAGATCGCCAAGCTGCCCTTCTGGCAAAGATAAACGCGGATGTGGCGTCAACGCTGATGCCGGCAGCGCAGTCCCACGGGGTAGGGAGGTCCTGCATGAGCTCGAAGCGACATCGGTCGGTCATAACGGGGAATCTCGTCGGGGCTTCAGGCATCTGAGTTAAACCTGCCGGACGACAGTGCCGATGACATTGACGAGAAGCCGGGCTGCAGTCAGCGCCGACAGGACGTCAAGGTCGGCAGGCGGATAGAATTCGACCAGATCAAATCCTGCGATCCTGGCCCGCTTGCCGAGGCCGGCGATCAGGTCGATCGCCTGGGCATAGGTGAGGCCGCCTGGCGTGCGCGCCGCCACACCCGGCATGATGCTGGGATCGAGGCCGTCGCAGTCGAAGGTCACGACGACGCGCGCGCCGTCCGGAATGTGCCTGAGAGCGGCGTCGACGCCCTGGGCATGAAGCTCGCGGGCAGTCACAAAGCGGCTGCCATAGCGTCGCGCCGCTTCGATTTCAGCCAGGCGTGCGCTGCCGACGCTGCGCAGGCCGACTTGCACGAGGCCGGCGATATGCGGCATCTCGCTCGCCCGGCGCATCGGGCTCGAATAGCCGTAGCGTTCGCCATCGACCTCGTCGCGCCAGTCGATATGCGCGTCGATCTGCAGGATCCAGACCGGCCCGTGACCGGCAAAGCCGGCGAGAAAGGGAATTACCACGGAATCGTCACCACCGAGCAGGATCGGCACGGCCGACGCGGCCAGGACCTCGCGCGTCTTCGCTTCGATCCGCGCCCGGTTTCCCTCATTGTCGTGCATGACCGTCGAGATGTTGCCGGCATCGACGCAGCAGACCGGCTTGCCGTCGAACAATGGACCGCCGAGATCTACATCCCAATGCTCGACCAGCGGCGCATCGTCCTGGCTCGCAGCGCGGATGGCGTCGGCGGCCAGAGCATGGCCGCTGCTGTCCTTTCGCGGATAGGTGCTGCCATGACCGGCACCGTAGATCACCATGCGAGGCACGCGGCCTCCGGCGAGGCAATCGGGAAAGCCAAGAAAGGAAGATGAAGAGGTCATTGTTCAATAGTCCGAATGTGAGCGCTCGCAGCGAGGGGCACGTCGATAGGATCGCTTTATCGCCTCTACGTGATCCATATCAGAAAGTCGCATAAGATAGATTATGGAACTGCCATATCCAGCACGAAGCTGGTTTTGCTACGGTTCTCCTGGGCTTCCCGTCCGCGCTTCAAAGGCGTCAACGCGGTCCTTGATGTGTTCGTGAATCCTTGTAGCCGCCTCCGCCGCGCTGATCGCTGTTACGTCGATCGTCAGGCTGTTCGGGTGCTTCGGGTCAAGGACAGCGACTGTTCGGCTGCGGTGGCGCGCGACTTCCGGATCGATCGACTTGAGACGGTCACGTCGCGTTGGCGACATCACGCGACGTACCAGTTCGGCCTCTTCGCAAAGCAAGCGCACAGGCACGAAGTGAGCGCCTCGTCGATCCGACGCATCTTTCATCTGCTGGTAGGACGCCAGGCTTCTCGCGTCTCCTTGGATGCCGGAGTTCGTGAAGATGAAGTTGGCGGCGGGAGGACAAAGTGTTGCGACGGTGTCCAAGACAGCCTGGCGGACCTTGGCGGTCTGCTCCCAGACGGCATCAGGCAAAGTGCGGCAACCGTCATCGGCAAGCAGTGCCAATATAGGATTGTTGATCCAGTGATTGTCGATGACCTGGCCGGAAAGTGCCGTGCCGAGTTCCCGTGCGATCGTCAGCTTGCCGACGCCAGGGAAACCGAGCAGCAGAACAAACACATTCTGAACCATCAATCAGTTTCCGAAGCACCAAAGAGAATCGGATTGGCGACTAAGCGCCAAAGTGAACAGGCGTCTCTATCGCTCTGATTCACAAGGAATTTCGATCGTCATGCCGTCATAGGCCGGCACCACGTGGTCCGGCGTCTCGGCCATCACGGCGGCATAATCCAGCGGCACATGCATATGCGTCAGCACCGCGTTTTTCGGCGAGAGCTTCTCGATCCAGCCAAGTGCCTCGGCAAGCGACAGATGGCTCGGATGGCTGTTATACTGCAGCGCGTCGATCACCAGCACGTCAAGGTCTTCAAGCCGTCCCGCGGTGGCAGCTGGAAAGTCGCTGATATCGGGGCAATAGGCGATCCCGCCAATGCGGAAACCGAGCGAAATGATGTCGCCATGGATCTGCGGCAGCGGCTCAAGGGTGAGGGGACCCCCCTCGCCTTCGATCACCACCGGCCTGGCATGGTCTATGAGATGCGGCCTGACGATCGGTGGATAGGAACTGCCCGGGGGCGTCTCGAAGCAGTAGCCGAACGCCTGGCGCAGCCGCAGCATGGTCGGCTGGTCGGCATGAATATCGATACGACGGCGTTGCTCGAGCACGAAGCCGCGCAGATCGTCGATGCCGTGAATGTGGTCGGCATGCGGATGGGTATAGACCACCGCGTCGATGTGTTTGACCGAAGCGAGCAGCATCTGGGCGCGGAAATCCGGTCCGGTGTCGATGACGACGGTGGTGCGGCCGCCATTCCCTGCGATCCGCTCGACAAGAGCAGCCGTGCGCATGCGGCGGTTCTTCGGATTGGCCGGATCGCAATTGCCCCAGTCGCCGGTGATGCGCGGCGTACCGGGCGACGAGCCGCAGCCGAGAATGGTGAGGCGCAGCTGGTCGCCCATGTCAGGCCGCCGTCACGTCCGGTCGCGGCATCTTGGTAAACAGCCGGAAGACATTCTCGGTGGTGATGTCGGCGATCTCCGCCTCGCTGACGCCGATGGTCTCGGCCAGCACCTTCGCCGTATTCGCGACATAGGCGGGCTCATTGCGTTTTCCCCGATGCGGGATTGGCGCAAGATAAGGCGCGTCGGTCTCGACCAGCAGCCGTTCGCGCGGCACATCTGCGGCAATCGCGCGCAACTCGGTCGAGTTCTTGAAGGTCAGGATGCCTGAGAAGGAGACATAGCCGCCCAGCGCCACGCCGACTTCCGCCAACCGACGCCCGGACGAAAAACAATGCAGGATGAAGGGGAAAGCGCCCTTCCCTGTCTCCTCCTCGAGAATCGCCGCCATGTCGCCGTCGGCGTCGCGCGAATGGATGACCAGCGGCAGGCCGGTCCGGCGCGCGGCGGCGATGTGAGTGCGGAAGCCTTGCGCCTGTGCCTCGCGCGGCGCGCGGTCGTAGAAATAGTCCAGGCCGGCTTCGCCGATCGCCACCACCTTGGGATGGTTGGAAAGCCGTACCAGCTCCTCTGCGGTCACATCGAGCTCTTCCGCCGCATTGTGCGGATGAGTACCAACTGAGCAATAGACCTCACTAAAAGCTTCAGCAATTTCAAGGATTTGATGAAAACGCTTCACGCGCGTTGAGATCGTCACCATGCGGCCGATCCCGGCTGCGAGAGCGCGGGCGACGATAGCCGCCCGCTCCTCGGCAAAATCCGGAAAATCGAGATGGCAGTGACTGTCGACAAGCATCAGGCTTTGGTGTCCTGCTCGACGTAGCGGGGAAACACGCCCTCAGGCACCGGCAGCGCCGTGCCGGGCACCAGCGCATGGTCTGCGTGGACATGCGCGAAATTGCGCTTGTCCGCCGGCACAGCCAGCAGGTCGAGCAGCCTCGCCGCCGATCCGGGAATGAAGGGCTGGCAAAGCACCGTCACGCGCCGGACAAGCTCGGCCGTCGTCCACAGCACCGTCTCCATGCGCTCCGGATCGGTTTTGCGCAGCGCCCAGGGCTCCTGCGACGCGAAGTAGCGGTCGGCGTCGGCCACCACGCCGAAGATCGCCGCCAGCGCCAGATGGATGCCCTGCTCCGCCATCGCTCTGCGTGCCACCGCAAGCGCCTCCACCGCCTGGTCGAGGATCGCCGCGTCGGCTTCGGTGAGCTCGCCGCGCTTCGGCACCGCGCCGCCGCAGTTCTTGGCAATCATCGACAGCGAGCGCTGCGCCAGATTGCCGAGGCCGTTGGCGAGATCGGCATTGGTGCGGTTGACGATCGCTTCGTGACTGTAGCTGCCGTCCTGCCCGAACGGCACCTCGCGCAGGAAGAAATAGCGTACCTGGTCGAGGCCGTAATGCTCGATCATGGCGAACGGATCGACGACATTGCCGACCGATTTGGACATCTTCTCGCCGCGGTTGAACAGGAAGCCGTGGGCGAAGACGCGCTTCGGCAATTCTATGCCGGCCGACATCAGGAAGGCCGGCCAGTAGACCGCGTGGAAGCGCACGATGTCCTTGCCGATGATATGCGTCGCCGGCCAGTAGTGCCATTGCTCGGATTTGGTGTCGGGATAGCCAGCGGCCGTGATGTAGTTGGTCAATGCGTCGACCCAGACATACATCACATGCTTGTCGTTGCCGGGTACAGGCACGCCCCATTTAAACGTGGTGCGCGAGATCGACAGATCCTTCAAGCCGGACTTGACGAAGCTGATCACTTCGTTGCGGCGCTCCGCTGGACCGATGAAGTCGGGCCGGCTCTCATAAAGTGCCAGCAATTTGTCCTGATAGGCGGAAAGCCGGAAGAAGTAGCTTTCCTCCTCGTTCCATTCAACCGGCGAGCCAAGCGGCTCGCGGCGCACGCCGTCGTCGCCGAGCGTGGTTTCGCTCTCGTCGAAATAGGCTTCCTGGCGGACCGAATACCAGCCGCTGTAGCGATCAAGATAGATGTCGCCATTGGCGGCCATCGCCTTCCAGATCGCTTGGCAGGATGCGTAGTGACGTTGTTCGGTCGTGCGGATGAATTCGTCGTTTGAGCCGCCGACTGTCTCGGTCATCAAGCGGAAGATTGCCGAATTGCGATCGGCGAGCGTTATCGGCGCGATGCCTTCCTTCTCGGCCGTCTGCTGCATCTTGAGGCCATGCTCGTCGGTGCCCGTGAGGAAGAACACATCCTTGCCGTCGAGACGCTGGAAGCGGGCCAGCGCGTCGCTGGCGATGACCGTATAGGCATGGCCGATATGTGGCTTGCCATTCGGATAGAAAATCGGCGTGGTCAGATAGGATTTTTCGCGTGACATGAATGAACCGTCATGAAGGTCTGAATGTGAGTTGTGGCGGTGGATAAACTATCGGCGTGGCGATTGCCATCCCGATGCATGCCGCCCAAAAGTGGTGCCCGGTTTTGGGGCAGCGGCATGCACTAAGAAAACCGTCACATTCGCATCACAGAATTCAGGCGGTCGATCATGATCAGGGCGTGCTGCTTCTTGTCGAGATTGTAGGTCTCTGCCTCAGATATCGTGTTCACGGCCTCGTGCCAAGCGTCGGACAGCGTTTTGGCCCTGGCGAGGTCGCCGGCTAATGCAGCTTCACTCGCGGCGGCCGACAGCAGATCGAGCGCGCGGCGGTTGAAGATATCGAATTGGATCGCCTGGTCGCGGCCGGCAACGGCTTCGGCAAGCCGATGGGCAGCGGCAATGTCCGGCTTTTGCGCCGCCACCAGCGCGTCGAGCGCGCCGGCGATTTCCAGCCCGCCATACTGGGTAAGCAGGATCGCGTTGCGCGCGCTGCCCCCTGCCCGCTCGGCCAAAGCCGCGCGCGCCGACGGGTCGACCGGCGGCGGCGGCTCGATGCCTTCCAGCACAGCCATCAATTCGTCCGGCGCAAGCGGCGTCAGCCGCACCATCTGACACCGCGACCGGATCGTCGGCAATAGGCTGCCCGGCGCATGAACGATGAGGATGAACAGGGTGCGCGCCGGAGGCTCTTCAAGATTCTTGAGCAAGGCATTGGCGGCATTGGTGTTCATGTCGTCGGCCGGATCGACGATGACGACGCGGTAGCTGCCGTCATGCGAGGTCATCGACAGGAAGCGGCTGACCTTGCGTATCTCGTCGACGGTTAGCACCGTCTTGAAGCTTTTGGTCTTGTCGTTGGCCGGACGGGTGAGATGCAGCACCGAAGGATGCGCGCCGGTAGCGATCTGGCGAAACAGCGACGAGGCCGGATCTGGAACGGCTAGCGCTTCGGGCGCAGCCGCAAAATCGGGATGTCTGAGAAGGTGGTGCGCCAGGTGGAAGGCAAGCGTGGCCTTGCCGATGCCGTGCGGCCCGGCGAGGATTAGCGCATGCGGCAGCTTGCCGGCGCGGTAAGCGGTGGCAAGCATGCCCGCCGTCTGCGCGTGGCCGATCAGTCGCGACGTTTCCGACGGCTCGGGAACGCCGTCAAGCGTGTCGTGCTGTTCGGGGGCGATGCGTTCGAAGATCATGCCGGCGCCGTCTGCTTCCTTTGCACCGGCATCCGCTTTTCCAGCACCGCGAACACGGCCGCGGTAACGACGTTTTCCACCGTTTCGGGATCGGCCGACGCATCGATCACAATGCAGCGGTCCGGCTCCGCCTCGGCGATCGCCAGGAAAGCCTCCCGCCGGCGCTGGTGGATGGCCAAAGTCTCCTTCTCGAAGCGATCGGCGCTGTCGCCGGCGCCGCGCCGTGCCGCCGCGCGCTTCAGACCTTCGGCCGGATCGATGTCGAAGATCAGCGTCATGTCGGGGACCATGCCGTTGATGGCGACCGCCTCCAGCGCTTCCATGAAATCCGGATCGAGCCCGCCGGTGACGCCCTGATAGACGCGCGAGGAATCGATGAAACGGTCGCAAAGCACGATCGTGCCGCGCTCGACCGCCGGCCGGATCACCTGCTCGACATGATCGGAGCGTGCGGCGGCGAAGAGGATCGCCTCCATCTTCGGGCCGAAAGGCTCGGCGGCGCCGGACAGAAGCACATGTCTCACCGCCTCGGCGCCCGGAGAGCCGCCTGGCTCGCGTGTCACCAGAACCTCGTATTTCTTGGCGCCCATGCGCCGTGCCAGCCGCTCGATCTGCGTCGACTTGCCGGCTCCTTCGCCGCCTTCGAAGGTGATGAAAAATCCGCTCGCCAATCGTGAATGCCTTCGCCCGTGCTGGCCGCTGTCATAGCTCCCGTCCGGCAAAAGGTCCACGAGCCTGCCCGATCACAAATGTTTCTGACGCAGCCAGCCGACGGCCAGTTCCTTGGCGGCGTCAAGCGCACGCTGCGGCAGCGTCCCGACCTTCACCGCCTCGGCGGCGAAAAGCGGCGTTCGCTGGCTGAGCGTGTCGCCTATCCAAACGCGCAGCTCCCCGACCGGTTGCCCCTGCTCCACCGGCGCCGCCACCGGGCCGTCATAGACAATCCTGGCGGTCAGCTTGTCGCGGTTGGTTATCGGCAGAAAGATGTCCACCGGGCCCTTGGCTTTCAAGGCCACGCCGGATTTGGCGCCGCCGAACACTTCGGCTTCGCCCACGACCTCGTCCTTGGCGAAGATCTCCGTCTTCTGGAAGGAGCGCGACCCCCAGTCTAGCAGCTTGCGCGCCTCCTCGGAGCGTTCCCGGTCGCTCGCCAGACCGCTCAGCGCCGCGATCACCCGAATGCCGTTGTGGCTGACCGTGCCGACAATGCCGAAGCCTGCGGACTCGCTCGCCCCGGCCACGAAGCCGTCGGCATCGATGCCCATGGCCAAAAGCGGATTGCGGTTCCGCTGGGAGATCTTGTTCCAGGTGAAGTCGGGCTGGCCGTAGTAGTGGAAGAACTCGGGATAGTCGCGCCAGATGTGCAGTGCCAGCATCGTGAGCTCCCGCACTGTCGTCTGCTGGCCATCTGCCGGCAGCCCGGTCGAATTGACGAAGGTCGATTTCGAGAGACCAAGCTCGCGGGCACGCTCCGTCATCTGCGCGGCGAAATTCGCCTCCGAGCCTGCCATGCCTTCGGCAAGCACGATGCAGCCGTCATTGGCGGCCTGCACGGTCACGCCCTGGATCAGATCCTCGACACGGACCGCCGATTTGAGCTTGGCAAACATCGTCGAGGTGCCCGACGGCGCGCCGCCGGTGCGCCAGGCGTTTTCGCTGACCACGAAAGTATCGTCGAGCGTGATCCGCTTCGATTTGATGGCGTTGAGGACCACCTCCATCGTCATCAGCTTGGCCATCGAAGCCGGCGGGATCGGCTTGTCGGCATCCTTGGCGAAAAGCACCGTGCCGGTGTCGGCGTCGATCATGAAGGCCTGGGCCGCCTTGGTCTCGAAAAGCTGCGCACCGGCCGGGGCTGCCCAAAGCAGTATCAGCGCCAGGCCTAGTAATCCGGCGAAAGGCTGAAAGATGCGGAACTGCATGAAAAATCGACCCACTTAGCCGTGCTGGCGTCGATAAGCTATCAGGGTTCTTTCCGCTGGATCAACGGCGGGCGCGAAATTGATCAGTTTCGCACAACCAATGCGTCCGGCGCGCCGTGCGACCAGGCCGCCTGCAGCAGGTCGTCGATGCTGCCATGGCCATCCGGATAGACGTTGACCGCGTACCAGTCGTTGCCGTCAAGCTCGGTGCGCTGGATTTCAGTCCTGCCGAACGGCTCGAGCGCCGCCGCCACGCGGTTTGCCTGCGCCGCATTGTCAAAGGAGCCGGCGGCCACATAATCGGAGGCCGGCGCCTGTTCCTGGCCGTTCGACTTCTTCCACGACTGGAGGATGTCGGCCGGCGACATGCCGCTGCCGTCGAGGACGGCAAAGACGTCGGCGTGATTGACGCGCTCACCCGCGTAGGACAGCGACGCCATGGCAAAGGGCGAGTTCGGCGGCAGCCTGAACTGCGGCCGCTCCGGCACGATCGGCCCGAAATCCGGCAGCACGACTTCGCTGGCGCCCTGCGCCTGCCCTGACATCGCCGGTTGCGCGGCAAGCTGCTCCGACAGACCGGACTGCGTGCCAAAAGCCTGCCCAGAACTGGTCAGCTGGCCGGGGAACGGCACGGCCGCTGGAGGTGCATCGCTCATCGACAGGCTGGGCGACGGGCCGTTCATGGCCACCATCACGCCCGTCGGCAGGCCGTCGGACGGATCGGGCCGCCTGCTGCCGGGACGGTAGGAAGCCATCAGATACTGGTCGTCATTGCCGTCGAGAGGCGCCCGGCCGACATATTCGACCTTCACCCTTGCCGTGCCGACCTTGCCATAGTCGAGCATTTGCGCGGCACGTTCCGAGACGTCGATGATGCGGCCCTCATGGTATGGGCCGCGGTCGTTGACGCGCACGATGATCGAACTGCCAGTCTCGAGATTGGTGACGCGGGCATAGCTCGGCAGCGGCATGGTCGGGTGCGCCGCCGTCAGTTGCATCGTGTCATAGACTTCGCCGTTGGCGGTCAGCCGGCCGTGGAAGGCATCGCCATACCAGGAAGCCAGGCCAACCTTGGCATATTTCTTATCCTCCTTGGGATAGTACCACTTGCCGCGCACCTGGTACGGCTTGCCGAGTTGGTCGCGGCCGCCGCCGCGCCGCATGAAGGCAACGCGCGGGCTCGCCTTCACGCCATATTCGGATTCGGCGAAATACTCCTTGGAACGCGGCCGCTTGTCGACCATGCCTTTCGGTTGCGGCGTCGACGTACAGCCGGCAAGCAGCACCGCCGAGAGGGCGCACAGCACGAAGGCAGGAGCGCGACGAAGACGCGGGCGCGCCGAAGTCTGCATGTTTTCGATTGTCCCCTACAGTCTCGCCGCCATCAATCGGAGCCAAGCGCCCCCGAATGCAGCAACACCTTGATCCCCAATATCTTTGTGCACAGGAAATGTTTATTACGATGTTAATCGATTACGGCCGGAACCGGGCGAGATTATGGCGGGGAAAAAACTGCCACCGAGGGTGAGCCTTGCGTGGATGAGCGCCGGATGGAGGGGCAGCTTTTTGGAGGGGGACTTCCATTTCCAACCGGCGCTCACAGCGCTGGAATTGCCCGCGCCAACCAGGAGTTTAGCATGGGCGTCCGCAAGGCCTGCCTAGATCGAAGGGATGAACTCGGTTCATCCATATGAGCAGTGGTTTCACGGATCAGTTGGGAGACGCTTTCGCGCCTAGCCGGAGGCGTTGCCGTCGGACTGGACAAGAAGACGCCCACCACGTTTTCCGTAGCGGGCGCTAGTTCGGGAGGAAGTGAGAGACGCTTGCGGTCTGGGTCGTCCCCTTGCCCGCTAAGGACGGTACGCCTCGTTTGGCTGGATAATAAGCGCGCTAAGGTTGAGCCGCCGCATATTCTGGTTGCGTGACATTTTCGCCACAGACATACATAAAAGTGCCCGGCCAACCGGGCAGCCGGGCAATGCATCGTCTGTCCCGACCGCAGGAAGGCACGTCGCGGTGGTTGACGCAGCCCTGACCGCCGCACTACAGCAATGAAGCGCGAGCCGGTCGCAAATGCCTCTGCGTCAATTTGGCGCCGACCATTGAAAATTGACCGATAGCGACGATCGTAAGTGGTTGAATGACTATGATGGAGGGATGGCCGAGCGGTTTAAGGCACCGGTCTTGAAAACCGGCGTGGGCGCAAGCTCACCGTGGGTTCGAATCCCACTCCCTCCGCCACAGTCCCAACCCCATCGGCATATCATCTCCTGCGCGGCGACCGTTTCGCTGTGGACGGCCATCTGCGCCAATCCTGCTTTGCGTTATTGGTCCGGCGAGCCTTGGGTGCGTCCCGTGCCCATCCGATTGTCCTGCAAGATCCTGCCGAAGGAACGAGATGCCTGTTTTCGCGTTGTGCGCCATGTCTCTCGAAGACCACATCAGTATGGCGCAGCGTCATGTTCGACATGGCGAGCGGCACATCGCGCGTCAGCACGAGCGGATTGCCCGCTTGAGAACGAACAGGCTGCCGACAGTAGATGCGTTGAGGTTCCTGAGCCTGTTGGAAGAGGTGCACGCTTTGCAGCGGGAGCACCTGTCCCGACTGCTGTCGAAATCGGCCGGATCCAAAGCAGTCTCGGAGCTTTCGGCGAAGACGCAGGTGGCAAAGGGCGAGAGAGACGCGATTTCCATTCCGGACCCCATCGTCCGGCTCGCGCTGGAACTGGAACAAGAGCTTAACAACGTCAAATTGAAGTGGCTGACCGCCAAGCCTCCGAAGGGCAAGCTTCACTAGTTGGCTACGGCAGGTTGGCGGCTCTGTGGTGTCCTTTGATGCGCTGAGGCCCCTCTAGGCTACTTTGGCATCATCTTCTTGATATGTACTGGCCATATCAGCATAAGCGTATATTTATCGGCAGCCGGTGCTGTGCCTCGCCCCCGAGTCCACCGGTCAGGCCCGGCGTTTGCTGGCCTACCCCGCCAGCCTGCCGGGCCGCCCGGCGTCAGGCACATGGCGTCGAAGGTTTCTTGTCCGGTGGAGAACACCAGAAGCCGCTCGAATCCAGGAGCGCACCAGACTCATGACCTCACGGTCGGCGGCTTGCGCCCCTCAGCCGCACGTTGCCGGGCGGAGGCGGACACACCGCTGGCGGACAGCCGACACAAAGCGGCGGTACGCCGGCAAAATTCTATTAGCTTTAACTAATTGTAGACCCGCGCTGTCCTATTCTGGGACAGCGCGGGTAGCGCCCACTCCCGCGCCGGCGGCTCCGGCAGGCCCAGCACCCCCCGCCCTCTGTCGGGGCCGCCACCTGACTTTGCTTTATACCAGCAATGGTTGAATCAACCGTTACCACACGTGCCTACCAACGAGCTTTCGTGATCATTAAATTTTGATGGACCGGAATTCACATCTCACCCGAACTGATCTAGTCTTGCAGGTCGAAGAAATCGCGGGTGGCAACCTATGGAAGCGATGTTCGATGACCTTGCGGCTGCTGTCAGGCAGCCCCGAGCAGATATTTATACGGCTGTGCGCGCGTTCGCCCTGGACTTCGCCAGCAAGGTCTTTTTAGGGGTCGCCGTGGGGGTTGGCATCGGTATCGGACTAGCTATCGCGCGCTAAGTCACAAGAAAAATGCCGGCGGCTGCTCAAAGTCCGCGTTGCTCGCCCTTGCTATCCGCTTGCTGTAGTATACCGCGATCGGTGTAGGGTCACCGACTATATTAGCAATAGCCTCCAATCTGACACGAACTTACCATTGGACGTTTTCGGGCGCCGTGGGGAGTTCCAATGCGCATGATTCTTGCTCTGGCCGCGCTCACGGCCTGTTTCTCCGTATGGGATCATCTTGCAAACCACGGAACCTATAGCGCTACCCTGCAGCGAAACATTTTTGGTAAAGTGCTTTCGGGCTAACGGCCTTCCCACGGGGGCCGGTTTCCATCGTCAGGCACGTCGACACAGTTTTTATGTTCGCTTGCTCAGTTAAATGCTCTGCGCCCTTTCGCGTTAATCCAAGCAGCAGTCGGCCCGACAATTCCGCCGGAAGGTCGAAAAATACATCCATAGACCATCCATTGGTCACACGGATCCGGTAAGCAGGTAAACCTCATCGCTGACGGTTCTTCGTTTTAGTATTCCCACGCAAATCTGTTCGGCGGCTGAGCCTGCGAAACCGGGCAGGATTGTGCTCCAGCACTTTGAAAGCACAATACTGCCGCCCGACGAGGAGAAAAAGAGGCTCTACAGTCCCTGCTCTATACGACCCAAGTCTGACAGGTTCTTGACAGTTCTTCGGCAGCGGAGATCGTTTCATCGCGGACCCCGGAACAATGGCAATAGCCCAGTCGCCGAAGCCCGAGATTGGCTTGTGCCGCATGGCTGGCCTGGCCGAGCCGGCACCCATGTCACAAGCGCGTGCGTTTGGTTGATTTCTCAGACAGAATATGCTGCTTGTCGCGCCCATGAAAAAGCTCTGCCTGATGGTTCTGGCGCCTCTGGCGCTGGCCTGGCCGGCCAAGGCGATGGACAACGCACTTCGTGCCGGCCTGCTGAAACTCGATCCGCAGACTCGTCTCGAACAGCGTTGCGACGCCGAGGTGCTCGACCGGATCAGCCACGACGATCGCAAATTCAAGGCCGACCGTGTGGTGGCCTATGCCTTCGCCACGCCCCAGATGAGCGCCGACGCGATCAGGAGCCCCGGCGCCGCCTTTCGCAGCAAGGGTCAATGGTTCCGGCTGAAGTTCAAGTGCCAGACCGCGCCCGACCATATGCAGGTGCTGCAGTTGCTCTACAAGATCGGTGACGAGATCCCGGAAACCGACTGGGCAAAATACAACCTTTACGATTGACCGACTGCCGCGGTCGGCTGCGCGCAAACCGGCCTTTCGAGTGCAAACTCATTTGAACCCAATGGAACCAGACGAGCGGCAACCGCTTGTTTCGTGAGTTCTCTTGACGTGCAGGAACCATGCACGTAGAGCAATTCCAGGAAAAGCGCGCAGCTGTTTTTCCCGCTGGAATTGCGTGAAAACAAAGACTTAGAACGCGATCGCATCTAACGGTGAATCGCTCCGGCGTTAGAACATTCGAAGATCGACATTCCGCAAACAGGAAGGCTCCAGACGATGGATATTTTCAGCGCCGCAAGCCTGACTGCCCTTGTCCAAGTCATCGCGATCGACCTGGTGCTTGCGGGCGACAATGCCATCGTCATTGGACTGGCGGCCGCCGGCCTGCCGACGGAGCAGCGCAAAAAAGCCATTCTGATCGGCGTGGTGGCAGCGACGGTGCTGCGCATCCTGTTCGCGGCGGTTACCGTCAAGCTGCTTGCCATCGTCGGACTGTTGCTCGCCGGTGGCATCCTGCTGTTATGGGTATGCTGGAAGATGTATCGCGAGCTTCGCACCTCCCATGCCGACGAGCACGAGGCGACGGAGGCGCTCGCCAATTCCGATCTCGACAGCGACAAGGCGGTTGCCGGCAAGGCGCCGCGCAAGACGCTTGGCCAGGCGGCGCTGCAGATCGTCGTCGCAGACGTGTCGATGTCGCTGGACAACGTGCTGGCCGTCGCCGGCGCCGCGCGTGATCATTTCTGGGTGCTGATCGTCGGCCTCGTGCTGTCGATCGGCTTGATGGGCCTTGCCGCCAGCTTCATTGCGCGGCTGCTGCACCGTTACCGCTGGATTGCCTATATCGGCCTGCTGATCATCCTCTATGTCGCGCTCGACATGGTCTACAGGGGCGCGATGGAAATCTGGCCGCACGTCAACAACGCGGTGAGCTGACTGCCGCCACCTGACGCGGGCTTTGGCCGGCCGGTGATCTGGCCTCGCATTGCGTTTTGCCGCAACAAGGACCAGCCCATACCAATGCCGCAATTAGTGTGGTATGGCGCCGCCGATCCCGAAAAACCTGGAAAAGCTTATGTCTGCCCCTCGTGTCAGTTTCGTCAGCCTTGGATGCCCGAAGGCGCTCGTCGATTCCGAGCGCATCATCACGCGGCTCCGCGCTGAAGGCTACGAGATCGCCCGCAAGCATGATGGCGCCGACCTCGTTGTCGTCAACACATGCGGCTTTCTCGACTCCGCGCGCGACGAGTCGCTCGACGCGATCGGCTCCGCCCTTTCCGAAAACGGTCGCGTCATCGTCACCGGCTGCCTCGGCGCCGAGCCGGAAGTCATTCGCGAGAAGCATCCCAATGTGCTGGCGATCACCGGCCCGCAGGCCTATGAGAGCGTGATGGCGGCGGTGCATGAGGCGGCTCCCCCCAGTCATGATCCCTACATCGATCTTCTGCCGCCCCAGGGCGTGAAGCTGACGCCGCGGCATTACGCCTATCTGAAGATTTCCGAAGGCTGCAACAATCGCTGCACCTTCTGCATCATCCCGGCGCTGCGCGGCGACCTCGTGTCGCGCCCGGCGGCCGACGTGTTGCGCGAGGCCGAAAAGCTCGCCAAGGCCGGCGTCAAGGAGATCCTCGTCATCTCGCAGGACACCAGCGCCTATGGCATCGACATCAAATACCAGACGAGCATGTTCGGCGACCGCGAGGTGCGAGCGAAGTTCCTCGACCTTGCAGAGGAGCTCGGCAAGCTCGGCATCTGGGTTCGCATGCACTATGTGTACCCCTACCCGCATGTTGCCGACGTCATTCCGCTGATGGCCGAGGGAAAGATCCTTCCCTATCTGGACATCCCCTTCCAGCACGCCTCGCCGCAGGTGCTGAAGAACATGCGCCGTCCCGCTCATGGCGAAAAGACGCTGGAGCGGATCCGCGGTTGGCGCGAGGTCTGCCCGGATCTCGCCATCCGCTCCACCTTCATCGTCGGTTTCCCCGGCGAGACGGAAGACGACTTCCAGATGCTGCTCGACTGGCTGGACGAGGCGAAGATCGATCGCGCCGGCTGCTTCAAATATGAGCCGGTCAAGGGCGCGCGCTCCAACGACCTCGGCCTGGAACAAGTGCCGCATGAGATCAAGGAAGCCCGCTGGCACCGCTTCATGCAGCGCCAGCAGAAGATCTCGGCGACGCAACTGGCCAGGAAGGTCGGCAAGCGGCTGCCGGTGCTGATCGACGAGGCGCATGGCACCTCGGCCAAGGGCCGCACCAAACATGACGCCCCCGAGATCGACGGCTCCGTGCATATCCAGTCGCGCCGGCCGCTGCGCGCCGGCGAGATCGTCACGGTCAAGGTCGAGCGCGCCGACGCCTACGATCTCTACGGCTCGGCCGTTTGACAAGCGGATTGACTGAAAATGAAAGGGCGCCGGTGGGGCGCCCTTTTTGTTTTGATGCCAGGCTGCTGTTTACTGCGGCAGCTTGTCGTCGATGCCCTTGACGTAGAAATTCATGCCGAGCAGCGTGGCGTCGTCGGCGACCTCGCCGTCCTTCAGCCAGGGCGAGCCGTCCTGCTTCGCCACCGGGCCGGTGAAGGGGTTCCAGCCATCGGCGATCTTCTTGGTGGTCGCCTCCGCCATTGCCTTCACGTCGTCAGGCATGTTGGTGAAGGGCGCGAGCTTGACGGCGCCATCCTTGATGCCAAGCCACACATTGTCCGGCTTCCATGTGCCGTCGAGGGCAGCCTGCACGCGGCTGATGTAATACGGGCCCCACTCGTCGGTGAGCGAGGTCAGCTGCGCGTTCGGCGCGAATTTGATCATGTCCGACGACTGGCCGAACCCATGCAGCTTCCGCTCCTCGGCGACCTGCAGGGGGGCGGTCGAGTCGGTGTGCTGGACGATGATGTCGGCGCCCTGGTCGAACAGCGCCTTGGCGGCGTCGGCTTCCTTGCCCGGATCGAACCAGGTATTGACCCACACGATCTTCACCTTGAAGTCCGGATTGATCGACTGCGCGCCGAGCATGAAGGAGTTGATGCCCATCACCACTTCCGGGATCGGGAAGGAGACGATATAGCCGGCAAGACCCTTCTTCGATTCCTTGGCGGCGATCTGGCCGAGCACATAGCGGCCTTCATAGAAGCGCGCGTTGTAAATGCCGAGATTGTCGCCGGTCTTGTAGCCGGTTGCGTGCTCGAACATCACCTTCGGGAACTTCTTGGCGACCTTAACCTCGGCGTCCATGAAGCCGAACGATGTGCCGAAGATGATCTTGCATTTCTCCCGCGCCAGGCGCTCAAAGGCGCGGTCGGCGTCCGGGCCTTCCGAGACGTTCTCGAGATAGGCGGTCTCGACCTTGTCGCCGAGCGCTTTCTCCACCTCGAGGCGACCCTGGTCGTGCTGATAGGAATAGCCGAAGTCGCCTATCGGCCCCGTGTAAACCCAGCAGGCCTTCAGCTTGTCGGCCGCCTCGGCGGTTGCCGCCAGCGACAGGGCCGCGGCCGTGGTCATCAGCGCAATAAGCAGTTTCTTCATCGTGTTACCTCTCTGAGTTAAGCCTTGGAGCTTCCCGTCTTTTTGTTGTCGTCAACGATCCGGAACAAATGGCTGCCCCAACGAAGCCGGCGTGTTCATCATCGTCAGCCGCTTGTTCCGCGAGATTAGAACGAGAACCACGATGGTTGCCAGATAGGGCAGCGAAGAAAGAAACTGCGAGGGCACAGGAATGCCGAAAGCCTGTGCATGAAGCTGGCCGATCCACACCGCGCCGAAGATGTAAGCGCCGGCCAGCACCCGCCAGGGGCGCCAGGACGCAAAGACCACCAGCGCCAGAGCGATCCAACCGCGTCCTGCGCTCATGTTCTCGACCCATTGCGGCGTGTAGACGAGCGACAGGTGGCCGCCGGCAAGCCCGGCGCAAGCGCCGCCGAAGATCACGGCGAGGTAACGGTAGCGGATCACCTTGATGCCAAGCGCATGCGCCGACGTATGGCTGTCGCCGATCGAGCGCAGCGTGAGGCCAGTGCGCGTCCTGAACAGAAACCACATCACGGCGGCGGTGAGCCCGATCGAGACGTAGAACAACGGGTCCTGGCCGAAGATCAGCTTGCCGACGACCGGTATCGAGGTCAGGCCGGGGATGTCGAGGTTCGGCAGCCTGACGCCAGGCTGGCCGACGAAGCTGGTGCCGATCATGCCGGAGAGGCCAAGCCCGAGCAGCGTAAGCGACAGGCCGGTCGCCACCTGGTTGGTCGCCAGCGAAAGCGTCATAACGGCGAAGAGCAGCGAAAACAGCGCGCCGACGACGATTGCGGCAAGCAGCCCGATCCAGGGAGATCCGGTGAGATAGCCCGCGCCAAAGCCGCCGACGGCGCCCATGATCATCATGCCCTCGACGCCGAGGTTGAGCACGCCGGAGCGTTCCACCACCAGCTCGCCGATCGCCGCGATCAAGAGCGGCGTCGCCGCGGTCGCGATGGTCAAAAGAATGTTGACTGTGATGTCCATCAGCGTGCCTCCTCCAGCTTGGGCGCGGCCTCGAGTCGTGGCGCGGCAAAGCCGATCAGACGAATGCGATAATGAATGAGCGTGTCGCAGCCGAGCACGAAGAACAAAAGCATGCCCTGGAACACGCGCGCCACCTTGTCGGAGATGCCGAGCGCGCTCTGCACCGCCTCTCCTCCGAGATAGGTCAGCGCCAGCACCAGGCCTGCCGCGACGATGCCGAGCGGATTGAGCCGCCCGAGGAAGGCGACGATGATTGCGGTGAAGCCGTAGCCGGGCGAGATCACCGGCTGTAGCTGGCCGATGGCGCCTGAGACTTCCGAGATACCGGCAAGGCCAGCTAATGCACCGGACAGCAGGAAAGTAAAGAAGACCATCTTGCTGAGGCCGAAGCCGGCGAAGCGCCCTGCCCTCGGGCTCGAGCCCAGCACGCGGACCTCGAAACCTTTCAGCATGCGGCTCATCATCAGCCAGACCGTGACAGCGGCGACCAGCGCGAAGACGAAGCCCCAATTGGCGCGGCCGGCATCCGGCATCAATTCCGGCAGGACGGCCGAGTCGCCGAACTGGATGGTCTGCGGGAAGCCGTGGCCCTGCGGGTCGCGCCACGGTCCGCGCACCAGCCAGTCGAGGAAAAGCTGCGCCACATAGACCAGCATCAGGCTGGTCAGGATCTCGTTGGTGCTGAAGCGGGTTTTCAGCAGCGCCGGGATGGCCGCATAAAGGGCGCCGCCGACCATGCCGAGCAAGAGCATCAGCGGCAGTACCAGCGGACCTTCGAATTCGGGGAACAGCACCGGGATGATCGAGCCGAAGATGCCGCCCAGAATGAACTGGCCTTCGGCGCCGATGTTCCAGATGTTGGCCTTGTAGCAAACCGACAGGCCGACGGCGATCAGGATCAGCGGCGCCGCCTTGATGGCCAGTTCATGCAGTTGCCAGACCTCGCTGATCGGCTGAACAAAGTAGACCTTGAACGCATTGAGCGGATTGACGCCGAGCAACGCGAACATGATGGCGCCGGCAATCATCGTCAGCGCGAAGGCGATGAAGGGCGAGAGCACCGAAAACAGCGCCGAGCGCTGCGGGCGTTTGACCAGTTCGAGGCGCATCATGCCGTCTCCATCCTGTGTTCGGCGTGGCCGGGCTCGGCCCCGCCCATCAACAGGCCAATCCTCTCGAAGGTGGCTTCGGCGATCGGCAGCGGCGCGGACAATTCGCCGTTGTGCATGACCGCGATCGCGTCCGATAGCTCGAACAATTCGTCGAGGTCCTGGCTGATGACCAGAACCGCCGAGCCGCTGCGGGCAAGCTCGATCAGCGCCTGGCGGATATGGGCGGCGGCACCGGCGTCGACGCCCCAGGTCGGCTGGTTGACGACCATCACGCTCGGCTTGCGGTCGAGCTCGCGGCCGACGATGAACTTCTGCAGATTGCCGCCGGACAGCGCCGCGGCCTCCGGATCGGGAGCGCTCTTGCGCACGTCCATCGCGGCAATGATGCGCTGGGCGGCACTGTAGACGGAACCGTTCCTGACCATGCCGCCGGAGCCGACGAAGGACTTGCCGTCGGTGGCATGGCGCGACAGCAAAAGGTTCTCCGAAAGCTTCATCCGCGGCGCCGCGCCGTGACCGAGCCGTTCCTCCGGCACAAAGGCGGCGCCCATCAGCCGCCGGCCGGTGATCGACACGCCGCCCGCATCCTTGCCGCGGATGCGCACGGAACCGGGATCCTGCTGCAGCACCTCGCCGGAGACGGATTCGAAAAACTCGCCCTGGCCGTTGCCTGCGACACCGGCGATGCCGATCACCTCGCCGGCGCGTACCGAAAGATTGATGTTCTTGAGCGGAATGGCGAACGGCGTCGCGGGCTTGCGGGTAAGCCCGCGGATCTCCAGCAATGCCGGCGCGGTCTCGATGCCCTTGGCCGGCGCGCGCACCACTGCCTTGACCTCATTGCCGACCATCATGCGGGCTAGCGACGCGGCCGTCTCCTGGCGCGGGTTGCAGTGGCCGACGACCTTGCCGTGGCGCAGCACCGTGGCGCGATCGCAGATGCGTTTGACCTCTTCCAGCCGGTGCGAGATGTAAAGGATCGACTTGCCTTCGGCGCGAAGCCGCTCCAGCGTTTCGAACAGCTTGTCGGCTTCCTGAGGCGTCAGCACCGAAGTCGGCTCGTCGAGGATGATGAGTTGGGGCGTCTGTAAGAGGCAACGGATGATCTCGATGCGCTGGCGCTCGCCGACGGAAAGATCGCCGACCAGCGATTCCGGATCGAGCGGCAGGCCGTAGCTGTAGGAGAGCGCCCGCGCCTTCGCGGCAATCGCGCTGATCGGCGAGCCGTCGTTCAGCGAAAGCGCGATGTTCTCGGCCGCCGTCAGCGCTTCGAACAGCGAGAAATGCTGGAAGACCATGCCGATGCCAAGCTTCTTGGCGAGGCCGGGGCTGGTGATCCTGACGGCTTGGCCGTTCCAGAAAATTTCACCCGAATTCGGTTCCAGCGAGCCGAACAGCATCTTCACCAGCGTCGACTTGCCGGCGCCGTTCTCGCCGAGCAGGGCGTGGATCTCGCCCTTCGCGATGTTGAGGTCGATATGGTTGCACGCCGTCAGCGTGCCGAAAATCTTCGTAAGGCCACGAACCTCCAGCAGGTTCGCCCTGTCATGATTTGCACTCACAGTGCCTCCCATCCAGTTACCCGGATATGTTCTGTGTTCCCGCTGGTATCGTATGCGCGGCCGGCTTCGGTCGGAAAGCGGCACGCAACTTGAAAGAGCTTCAAGAATTCCAGCGGAAACTCAAGGGGTAAGATAGGCCTGTTCAGGGCAAGAGGAAAACCAGTAAGCTTTTCGGGGAACCATTGCCTCGAGGCGCGGCAAGGCGCTGAAAAACAAGGCAGCCGGCTTAGGGGATGAGGATGGTGGTGCCCGTCGTCTTGCGGCCCTCGAGATCGGACTGCGCTTGTGCCGCGTCCTTCAGCGCGTAGCGCTGGTTGATCTTGATCTCGACGGCGCCGCTCAGCACTACCTCGAACAGCGCTTGCGCCGAGGCCACAAGGTGCTCGCGTTTGGCGTTGTAGACGAAGAGCGTCGGGCGGGTCGCATAGAGCGAGCCTTTCTGCGCCAGAAGCGACATCGGGAAAGGCGGGATCGGCCCGGACGACTGGCCGAAGCTGACAAACATGCCAAGCGGCCTCAGGCAGTCGAGCGAAGCGGGAAAAGTGTCGTTGCCGACGGAATCATAGACGACGTCGCACTTTTTGCCGCCGGTGATGGCGGCGACGCCGGCGACGAAATCCTGCTCCTTGTAATTGATGACATGGTCGAAGCCATGCGCCTTGGCGAGCTCGACCTTGTCTGCGGAGCTCGCCGTGCCGATCACCGTCGCGCCGAGATGCTTTGCCCATTGGCCCAGGATCAGGCCGACACCGCCGGCCGCGGCATGGTAGAGGATCGTGTCGCCCGCCTTCACCTTATAGGTGCGGCGCAGCAGATATTCGGCCGTCATGCCTTTCAGCATCATGGCCGCCGCCTGCTCGTCGCTGATGCCGTCCGGCACCTTGACCACGCGGTCGGCGGCGATCACGCGTTCTTCCGAATAGGCGCCGACATTGACGGCATAGGCGATGCGATCACCGGCCCTCAGCCAGTCGACGCCGACGCCAACGGCCAGCACCACACCCGCCGCTTCGCCGCCCGGAATCAGCGGAAACCCGCCCGGCGGCGGGTAGAGGCCCGAGCGATGGTAGACGTCGATGAAGTTGAGGCCGATCGCGGTATGCCTGATCAGAATCTGCCCGGCGCCCGGCTGGCCGGGATCCGAATCCTCATAGGTCAGGACCTCGGGGCCGCCATGGGCGTGAATGCGGATCGCTTTGGACATTGCTCAACTTTCTCGGAAAAGGACGGAAGCTGGATATCGAGTCAGGATTTCCTGGCGCCAAGATTGGGAAACATCTGCATGATGCCCCCGATGCAGGCGAGATAGAGCCCGGTAACCGTAATGCCGGCCTTGGTGAAGATGCTGACCTGCTCGCTCAGAACCCCGATCTTGTCATAGAACGAGGCAAGTGCGGCCTGTGCCAATGCAAGCGCGCCGAAGGCGCACCATAACAGCGTCATGCCGAGATTGATCGGCCTGAGCCGCACCACCCGTACCGGGTGGATGAAGTTGATCGGCAGGAAGGTGAGAATACCGGCGACCACGACCACGGCGAAGGAAACCCACTGCCCCGGCTCGATGACAAAGAGCGTGAACACCACCATGTTCCAGACGACCGGGAACCCCTTGAAGAAGTTCTCCTTCGTCTTCATGCCGGTGTCGGCGTAGTAGATCGCGCTGGAGACTACGATGATCGCCGCCGACAGGAACGACAGGTTCTCGCCCATCAAGCCGCGCTGGTAGAGCGCGAAGGCCGGAATAAGCACGTAGGTCACGTAGTCGATGATGTTGTCGAGCAGCTCGCCCGACCATGTCGGCAGGATCTCCTTGACTTCGAGTTTCCTGGCGATCGGGCCGTCGATGCCGTCGACGAAGAGCGCCAGCCCCAGCCACCAGAACATTGCCGTCCAGCGTCCCTCGCTCGCCGCCACCAGCGAGAGGAAGGCGAGGAACGAGCCGGACGCAGTCAGCAGGTGCACGGAGAACGCCCGCGCCTGCGGCCACGTCACTTTCTTCTTCGGCCGCGGAATCCGCTCCGCGATTTTCTTGGCCGCATTCCGGGCCGCTGTGTTCTTGCTCACGGGCCTCGCCAATCCAGCTTACATATCTCGGCCGAACGGCCGGCGAAATTCCAATTGCGGCCGAAGGCGCGCATCTTGCTCTTGTCGGACTTCGCCACGATGATTTCCGGTGCGATCCAGTATTCGGAATTGGTAATGACGGTGTCTTTATCGCGGTCCTTGCCGGGTATCGGCGTCACCGCGCCGTCGATAATCCGCGGTATCTGGAAAACGCGCGTCCTGTCACGCGTCTCATAGGTGATCGGCACCTGTTCCACACCAAGGAAGTTTCCAACCAGAATCGACAGCAGCGAAGTGGTCCCGCCCGCCTTGCCGGTGAAGATTTTTGTCAGGGCTTTCACGGCATAGATGGAGGCGCGCTTGTCGATGAACAGGCCGGCGCTCCAGTTGCCGCGGCTCATATAGCCCGGGATTTCCATGACCAGACCAAGATTAAGGCCGGAAAGATCGACCTCGCCGAAATGGCCGGCGTCGATGCGGAACCCGGCCCACGTCTGGCAATAGCCTTCGGTCGGCGGATGGCTGCCGAGCGACAGAACGCAGGGGCAGAAAACCGTGCAATTGCAGGAGAGTACCAGCTCTCCCTTCATCGCCCAGCTCTGATCGGCCATCGAATTCTCCCTCACGCGGAAACTAATAGCAGGGCGGCGGCCCACACAAGCAGTATCGCACCGGAAACCTGGCTGGCCACCCTGCCCGCGGTCTGTTTTTCGATCAAAGCGAACAGGCTGATCAGCGCCATCCAGAAGATGTTCATCGCGCCCACGGCGAACATGACCAGCATCAGCGCCGAGCAACAGCCGAGACACCAGACGCCCTGCTCCACTCCCAGGCGAAAGACACGCCCCGGCTCCGCGCTCCAGTTGGCAAACAGGATCGAGAACGGGTTGTGGCATCTCTTGAGGCACGCCTGCTTCAAGCCGCTGAACTGATAGAGGCCGGCGATCGCCAAGGCGACGGCCCCGGCAATCCCGACGACGGGATCGAGCACCTGTCCCGCGGCGGCAAAGCCATAGACCGTGAGCGTCAGCGCGGCGAAGGCCACTGATGCGGCAAGCCAGGTCGCGAGGTATCCCATCACCAGAACCAGCGGATGGACGACGGGCTCGCCCTTGATCCGGGCGGTATCGGCAATCTCGCAATAGGTGCGGATCATCGGCGCCGCCGAGGGCAGCATCGTCGCCACCGCCATTATGAACCACATCAGGACGAGCGCCGACGCCGCCAACGAGCCTGAAAGCGGCGCCGGCGCAAGGCACAAAGCGAAGAAACGGTCGAGGAAATCCGGCAGCGGCAATGGCGGCAGGTTCTTCAGCAGCGCATCGCCCGGAGCGCCGCCGGCAACGCGGCTTTCGGCGCCGCGAATAGCCATGGCAGCGAGGATCCACCAGGCAAGCACGACGCCCGCACCGATAGTGAGCATCACGGCAAGGCGGGGGCTGCGCGCCAGTCCCGCCGTGGCGCGGCCGGCGCGGTCGAGATGGCGGAAATCGTGCTCCTGGGCGCTCATGCCAATCGAATGGGCCGAATCGCCGCGTTGATCAAGTCCGCCGATCTGCCCTATACCGCATGCAGGCCGACGGGCCGCCATCAACATGGAAGCCTGGCGTGGAGCAGAGTGACAAAGCCCGAATATTGATCGCCGGCAGCGGCCCGGCCGGCCTGATCGCGGCACTCGGCTTTGCCGAGGCAGGCTTTGCCGTGACGTTGGCTGGCCCCGAGGCCGCCGGCGGCGATGGCCGCACCACCGCCCTTATGAACCCTGCTCTCAAGGTGCTCGACCGCCTGGGCGTGCTGGCCGAACTCAGACCGCAGGCGGCGCCGCTGAAAATGATGCGCATCGTCGACGCAACACGCCGGCTGATCCGCAGCCCGACCGTCACCTTCCGCGCCAGCGAAATCGGCGAGGAGCAGTTCGGGCTCAACCTGCCGAACAAAATCCTGATCCCGGTGCTTGCCAAGAAGGTCGCCGCAAATCCCGGCATCGAGTGGCGAAAGTCGATGGTCGATGCCTGGCGGCTCGACGCCGACCACGCGCATGCGAGCCTCGCCGATGGCAGTGAGGTCTCGGCATCGCTGGCGGTTGCCGCCGACGGGCGCCTGTCGCCGGCGCGCGAGGCCGCCGGTATCAAAGCCTCCGCCCGACCCTATCCTCAGTCGGCGCTCGTTCTCAATTTCAGCCATCGCAGCGAGCATGGCTTCATCTCGACCGAATTCCATACCGAGACCGGGCCGTTCACGCAGGTGCCGCTGCCGGGCAAGCGCTCCAGTCTCGTCTGGGTGGTGAAGCCGGAAACGGCACAGGAACTGGCCGCGCTCGACGATGCCACGCTGTCTGTTCGGGTCGAAGAGCAAATGCAGTCCATGCTCGGCCGGGTCTCGGTCGAGCCCGGCCGCCAAGTCTACCCGCTTTCGGCGGCCTCGCCCGGTCGGTTCGCGCAAAACCGTGTGGCGCTTGTCGGCGAGGCTGCTCATGTCTTCCCGCCGATCGGGGCACAAGGCCTCAATCTCGGCATCAGGGATATCGACGATCTAATTGGAATCGCCAGCGAAAATCGCGACGATCCCGGGTCGAGGCTGAGCCTTGCCGCCTACGACACGCGGCGCCGTCCGGACATCTTGGCGCGCAGCAGTGCGGTGAACTTGCTCAACATGTCACTGCTGTCCGACATGCTCCCGGCGCAGCTTGCGCGCAGCGCCGGCCTCAACGTGCTGGGCAGCTTCGCGCCGCTGCGCGCCTTCTTCATGCGCGAAGGCCTGCGGCCGGGAAGCGGTTTTCGGGCGCTCGCCGGCGGCTTCAGGAAACAGGCCGCGCGCTGAGGCACATTTGCAAACTACCGCTTTCGGCCGAGGATTGCGCCCGCTGATAGGTAGCTTGGTGGGCCAGGGCGTCGGTAAAGCATTGCATTGGAGCAACGTCTGCGCCAAATCGTACCAAGCCGAAAGTCGGGGTCGATTTTTGAGCGCGTGACGTGTAGATTCAAGACCTTAGGCGCCCTGTGCGCGCAAGCCGCTGCGGCGCCTCGGGACCGAAGTGGTGAGTGCGATGAAGACGGCCAAATTCGCGATCGGACAAGTTGTTCGCCACCGGCTGTTTCCGTTCCGTGGCGTGATCTTCGACGTCGATCCGCAATTCGCCAACACCGAAGAATGGTATGAAGCGATCCCGGCGGACATGCGTCCAAGCAAGGACCAGCCTTTCTATCACCTTCTCGCCGAGAACTCCGAGACAGAGTACATCGCTTATGTATCGGAGCAGAACCTGCTCGAGGATCGGTCGGGCGAGCCGGTGCGGCACCCGCAGATCGGCGAGATGTTCGACAAGCTGCCCGACGGGCGCTACGAGCCGAAAGGTCACTCGAAACACTGACGGCTGGACAAGCGACAACAAAAAAGCGGGGCGCCTGCCCCGCTTTTTGCATGCTGGAGAAACGCTCCAACAATCAGTTGGCGGTCTTCGCCTTGTCCTGCTCTTCCTTAAGCTTCTTGGCGAAGTCCTGGTTGTTCTTGGCGACGAAGTCCTGCAGCTTCTTTTGGCGGTCCTCGATGTCCGACTGCTGCAGCGGCGGGCCGTCATAGGCGCCGCTGAAGCCCGTCAGCGCAACCTTTATCGGGTTCGGCTGGTTCTGGAAATTGACCGAGGTGAGCGTGATCTGCTGGCCCTTCTTGAAAGACGCGACAAGCTGGTCGGTCAGCGGCACTTCGGCCACGCAGCGATCCGGGAAGCAGATCACATAGTCGAGCTTCTGCGCCTTGCCGGAATCGATCTGCAGGCCGATGCCCGGAGGAACGAGACGGCCGGTCGGCACCGTCACCTGGAACACCTTACGGTTCACTTTGCCCTTGAGCTCGATCAGGCTGACGCCGGTGACGAGTTGGCCATTGCCGGCGGTGACGATGTTCTGCACGTTGCAGATATCGACGTCTTCCTGCTTGGTGCAGGCCTTGAACCAGCCCTGCGGAATCTGCGGCGGCTGCTGGGCGGAAGCGGTGAAAAGCCCGGCGCCCAGAACGCCGACCACGCCTGCGGCCAGCACCGAAAGGCGATACGCGTTGCTCGTCATATGGTGCACTTTCCTCTCAAATGATCCCGGGGACCGGCTTCTTCCTGCCGTGTGGTCCCGCTACCTGTTGCCCAAATGAGGCAACAGCATGACTTCGGAGCGCGTGTTACACTGCCAGCGACGCCGAATCCAGCCCGGTTTCCGCGTTTTCTTGCCGCTTCTCCTGCCCTGGACGAACCTCCATCGGCGATGCGCCGACTGAACCAAGCGACCGGCGTGCGCCGATTCAATCGGGGAGCGAAATGCTCTAGGGTGCATGTCGAATCATCAAGCTGCCCGGCAAGGAGACGGTCATGGACCGCGTTCTCGTTCGGCTGATCGCCGCGACCTCGTTTCTGGCCCTCTCGCTGCTTCCGGCTTTGTCGAAACCGAAGCACGGCATCGCCATGCATGGCGAGCCGGCGCTGCCTGCGGACTATACGCATTTCGACTACGTCAATCCCGATGCGCCGAAGGGCGGCAGCGTCACCTATTGCGTCGTCGGCAGTTTCGACAATCTCAACCCCTTCATCCTGAAGAGCCTGCGCACCACCGCGCGCGGCATGATCGACACGGTCTACGGCAACCTGGTCTTCGAGCCGTTGATGCAGCGCAACTACAACGAGCCCTTCAGCCTCTACGGCCTGCTCGCCGACAGCGCCGACATGGACCCGGGTCGCAAGAGCATCGAGTTCCACCTCAATCCCAAGGCCAAATGGTCGGACGGCCAGCCTGTGACGCCGGAGGACGTGCTGTTCACCTACGATGTCTTCAAGGACAAGGGCCGCCCGCCTTACAGCGATCGCATGAGCATGATCGCCAGGCTGGAGAAGACCGGCGACCACAGCGTGAAGTTCACCTTCAACGAAAAGGCCAATCGCGAATTTCCGCTGATCGTCGCGCTGACGCCGATCATCCCCAAGCACGCCTTCGACAAGGAGACTTTCGACAAGACCACGCTGAAGCCGCTGACCGGCAGCGGCCCCTATACCGTGGACAAGGTGCAGCCTGGACAGCGCATCGTGTTCAAGCGCAATCCCAATTATTGGGGCAAGGACATCCCATCGAAGCGCGGCTTCGACAATTTCGACCAGATCACCATCGAGTATTTCCTCAACGCCAACGCCAAGACGGAAGCGTTCAAGAAAGGCATCTGTGCCCTCGACGACGAGACCGATCCGGTCAAGCGCGACCGCGATATCGACTTCCCGGCCTTTCGCAAGGGTGATGTGAAGCAGGAATATTTCGACACCGGTATTCCGCCGGTGGTGACGGGCTTCCTGTTCAACACCAGGCTGCCGAAGTTTTCCAATCCGGTCGTGCGGCGTGCGCTCGGCATGCTCTACGACTTCGAATGGGCCAACAAAAACCTGTTCGCCGGCAAGTTCAATCGAACCATGAGCTTCTGGCAGAACTCGGAATTGTCCGCGCTCGGCCATCCCGCCGACGAGCGGGAGAAGGCGCTGCTTGCCCCCTACCCCGGCCGCGTCCCTGCCGAGGTGATGGACGGAACCTGGCGGCCGCCGGTCACCGACGGCTCCGGCCAGGACCGCAAGGTGCTGCGAGCGGCTTTCGAGCTCCTGAAAAGCGCTGGCTATCACGTAGAGGACGGCCGGATGCGCGACCCTGAAGGCAATCCCTTTGGCTTCGAGATCATGACGTCATCGCAGGACGAGGAGCGGCTTGCGGCTCTCTATCAGCGCACGCTGGAGAAGATCGGCATCGATGTAACCATCCGCGGCCTCGACGGCGATCAAATCCAGTCGCGCAAGCAGCGCTTCGACTTCGAGGTACTGATCGGCACAAGCGGTTTCAACAATTCGCTCTCGCCCGGCAGCGAGCAGATGGGACGCTGGGGATCCGTCGCCGCCAAGCAGGAGGGTTCATTCAACCTGGCCGGCGTCGCCGATCCCGCGGTCGACGCGGCGATCAACGCGATGCTGAATGCGCGCACGAAGGAAGACTATGTCGCCGCGGTGCGCGTTCTCGATCGGCTGCTGATATCGGGCAACTACATGGTGCCCATGCAATACAACACGCAGCAGTGGCTGGCTTACTGGAGCTACCTGGAACATCCGCAAAAGACGCCCATATTCGGCTATCAGCTGCCGACATGGTGGCGAAAGCCCAACTGACGCGATCCCCCGCCTGACACCGACCAAGCAAGGAGACGAGCATGAGCGCGGAGAACTCGATCACCATCGATGTGGTGTCGGATGTCGTCTGTCCCTGGTGCTTCATCGGCCAGAAGCGGCTGGACAGGGCGATCGCCGCTGCCGGCGATATCGACGTGCACGTGCGCTGGCGGCCGTTCCAGCTCGATCCGACCATTCCGCAAGGCGGCATGGATCGCCGCGAATACATGCTGGGCAAATTCGGCAGCGAGGAACGCATCCAGCAGATCCATGCGCGCATTGAGCCGCTCGGCGAGGCGGAAGGGATCCATTTCGCCTTCGGCGCCATCAAGGTCGCTCCCAACACGCTGGACGCCCACCGCGTTATCCGTTGGGCGGGGCCTGCCGGCGAGGACGTGCAGAACCGGCTGGTGCGACGCCTCTTCCAGCTGAATTTCGAGGAAGGCGCCAATCTCGGCGACCATGCCGTCCTAACCGACGCCGCCCGCGAAGCCGGCATGGACGGTTCCGTGGTCGAGACGCTGCTGCCCACGGATGCCGATGTCGAGGCGGTGCGCAACGAAATCGCCACCGCCTCGCGCATGGGCATCACCGGCGTGCCCTGTTTCCTGCTCGAAGCCAAATATGCCGTTATGGGCGCGCAGGACGCCGACACGCTGGCCGATGCTATCCGCCAGGTCGCTGCGGCCAAGGCGCGCGGTGAGCTCGAAACGGCGGGCTAAACCAAGTTCGCATCACCCCTCCGCCCAGCGGACGCGGAAGTCTGCTGAGAGAGATCCCCGCGGTCTACGGCGTTGATTCGAGGTAGCCCGAGGTCTCCTGACGGCCACTTTCGAGCCCTTCAACCCGTGGACCAGCCGAGCATCGGGCTGAATATCCCTTCACAAAACCGTGTTTTCGGCTTCCCCTGGGGAAAGTCCTTTCCAGCCGAAACTCTGTTCCCAAACGGCTGAAACAAAACATGAATTCCCCGCCGATGGATATCAGCCGGCAAAGCTTTTCTGTTGCCTTCATGCCACGGCCGGTAACCCTGTTCCCATTCGGAGGAAGAAAATTAATGGAAAATGATCAATTGGTGTTACCATGTGTAACAAAACAGGAAAGGTTCGGGCGGGATCGTGATTCGGGTCGGTAGACCGCGACGTACAGTACCGGAGCAAACATCCAGCGAGGCGGCAAGGCCCTCGCCCCTGACGCCGGTATCGTCGATGCGCACATTCTGGGGGCTGATGCGAGCCTACTGGTTCTCCGACCGGTGGAAGGAAGCCTGGACCCTCACCCTCGTCATCGCGCTGCTGACAGCGCTCTCCAGCAAGGCTGGCGTGTGGTTTGCCATGGCATCGGGCGAGCTGGTGAATTCGATCGCCTTCTTCCACGACGCCGCCAATATCAATCCGCTCCAGACGCTTCTTACCAATGCCGGCATATTGGTGCTGTTGGTCGTGCTCAAGGACGCCGGCTTCACCGGAGTGCGAAATCTCGTTTCCGCAACCTTGCATCGCAAATGGCGGGGCTGGCTGAACAGCCAATTCAACCGAGCGCTGCTCGACGGCAACCATACCCATTTCCATGCCCAGCATGGCTCGGTTGCCGGCGGTATCGTCGCTCCCGACAACATCGACCAGCGCATCCAGGAATCGATCAAGGACATGACGGGCGGCGCCATCGGCCTTGCCATGGGCGTGCTGGGCGTGGCGACCTCGCTTTATTTCGTCGGCGAGAATTTGATCGGGGCCTCGGTGGAGGTCAAAGGGCTGGAGTTCCTCGGCAGCTACGGCAGTGCCGTGCTGGCCTTTCTGGCGGTCGCGACCTACGTGCCGCTCAACACCTGGATTGCGGTGAAGCTCGGCGGCCTGCTCGAACGTCTCAACATCCGCATGCAACAGGCCGAGGGCAGCTATCGCAGCGAATTGACGACCTTCCTGCGCCGCAGCTTCCACGTCGCCGCCTCTCACGGCGAGGATGTGCAGAAAACGATGCACGACAAGCTCTATGTCGACATCGACAAGACCTGGGGGCGGCTGAACGTCGTCAACACCAGCTACATGTCGTTCGAGCTGATCTACAATTTCATCGGCGCCCGCATCGTTTCCTACGGACCCGGTCTCGTGCCCTTCATTCACAACGGCTTCGATCTCAAGGGCTACATAACCGGCTCCGAAATGGTCGCGCAGCTGATCAGCCAGTGTTCGTGGTTCATCCATGTCATGCCCGCGATCGCCACGCTTAGGGCCAACAGCCAGCGTGTGACCGAGCTCGCCAGCGCCATCGAGAACGTCCAGCAGCCGCAGGAGTTCTACCGCCAGACCGGCCGCTCCGACTTCAGCTATGCCACGCAAAATCCCGTCTTCGGCCTGACCATCCAGAAGCTGGAGCTCGCGCATCAGGGCGAGGACGCAACGCCCTTCCTGAGCGCCGCCAACCTGCGCTTCCGCCGCGGCGAGTGGACATTCCTCAAAGGCGAGTCCGGCTGCGGCAAGACCTCGCTGATCAAGGCAATCAATGGTCTGTGGCCCTATGGCCGCGGCACCATCGTGTTCCCGGAAGGGGTGACGAGCTTCTATGCCGCCCAGGAGGTCAAGCTGCAGCAGGTCTCGCTGAAGCAGCTCGTCTGTCTGCCGGGTTCGGAAAACGATCACACCGACGTGCTGGTGGCGGCCGCGCTGCACAAGGCCGGGCTCGGCGAATTCATCGGCCACCTGGCCGATGAGAGCCGCGAAGGCAAGCTCTGGGATCAGGTCCTGTCAGGCGGGCAGAAGCAGAAGCTGGTGGTAGCCCGCATCATCCTGCAGCAGCCGGGACTGCTCTTCCTCGACGAAGCGACCGGCGCTCTCGACCCCGAAGGCAAGATCGCCTTCCACGAAGCGATCAAGGTCAATTGCCCCGATGTAACCGTGATCAGCGTGATGCACGAGGCCGTTCCGCCGCGGTCGCTTTCCGGAGAGGAATTCTATCATAGCGTCGTGGCGATCTCCGATGGCGTCGCGACCAAGAAGCCGCTCGCTCCCGCTCTGCCGCGCGAGCTCACGACGATCCTCGCGCAGCCCCGGCCGGCCGAGGACAAATGGTTGCGCTTCCGGCGGCTCAAGCAGAAATAGCAATCAGCCCAGCCCTGGTCCGTTCGCCTCGGCAGCGGCCACTGTCGATCACAGTCTCGCGATCCGGCAATGCTTCGCTCATTTTCAGCGCTCGTCGCGATTGACTCGGCAAAACGCGCTCCTATGTTGCGCCCGCTCGCAGGTTTCCAACCTGCGGCACGCGTCCTTCGGACGCGGTCGCTGTAGAATCTTAGAATTGCGCATGCGCCTTTCCGAAAATCGAAGCCGATTTTCGGGGGGTCATGCGCTACCCCGCGAGCAGAAAGGTCAAACCCGCCATGCCTGGCGACAGTCACAGTCGAACGCAACCGCCGTCCGCCTTGACGTGACCTGACGGCTCACGTCCTGCCGGACGGCAAGGAGTGAGCCATGAATGAATTCGCATCCGTATTGGACGACGAAGCGGTCGCCGTTGCCCGTGTTCTTGCCAACGACCACGTCGCGGACGTCGTCGAAGCCCTCAACCGCGAACCTCGCGAGGCGGCCATCGAGCTGCTCTGCGCGGTGCCGTTCGAGCGGTTGGTCGAAATCTTCGACCAGCCGGAGCTCGAAAGCGCGCCGGAACTCGCCGCAGCCCTGCCGCGCGCGAAAGCAGGCAAGCTGCTCACCGCCATGTCGGTCGACCGCGCAGCCGACATCCTGCGCGAGCTCGATGAGCCTGCGCGCTCGGAACTGCTTGGCGCGCTTGCCCCACCGCTGCGCGCGACACTGCTTTCGATTCTCGGTTATCCCGAGGGCAGCGCCGCCTCGATCATGACGACCGAGTTCGTCAGCGTGCCTTCGGACTGGACCGTCGGCCGCACGCTCGACTACATCCGCAAAGTCGAGCGCACGCGCGAGACCGTCTATGCGATCTACATCACCGACAAGGACACGCAGCTCCTGCTGCGGGCGACGGGCTTGCGCCGGCTGATCACCGGCGAGCCTCAGGACTCGATCCTGTCGGTGGCGCTGGATCGCATGCCGGTCACGGTCACGCCGCTGACCGATCGCGAAACGCTGGCGCAGACGATCTCCAAATACGATCTGCTCGCCCTGCCGGTTGTGGATCACGGCAAGATCCTCGGCATCGTCACCATCGACGACATCATCGACACCATCGTCGAGGAAACGACCGAAGACGTTCATCGTTTCGGCGGCATGGAGGCGCTGGACGAGCCCTATATGAAGATGGGCTTCCTCGCCATGATCCAGAAGCGGGCCGGCTGGCTCTGCGCGCTGTTCCTCAGCGAGATGCTCACGGCGAACGCCATGCAGAGCTACGAGGGCGAGTTGGAGAAGGCGATCGTGCTCACCCTCTTCATCCCGCTGATCATGAGCTCGGGCGGCAACTCCGGCTCGCAGGCGACCTCGCTCGTCATCCGCGCGCTGGCGCTGCGCGAGATCGGCCTTCGCGACTGGTGGCGTGTCGCCTTGCGCGAGCTGCCGACCGGTTTGGTGCTCGGCTCGATCCTCGGCATAGTCGGCATCTGCCGCATCGCGCTCTGGCAGTATTTCGGCTTCTACGACTATGGCCCGCATTGGATGCTGATCGCGGCAACGGTGGGTGCGGCGCTGGTCGGCATCGTCACCTTCGGCTCGCTGTCGGGTTCGATGCTGCCTTTCGCGCTGAAGCGCATCGGCTTCGATCCGGCAAGTGCCTCGGCGCCGTTCGTCGCCACGCTCGTCGACGTCACCGGGCTGGTGATCTATTTCTCGGTGGCTCTGGTGATCCTGCGCGGCACGCTCCTCTAGCCAAGAAGCTTCGCGCCGCCGGCATGGCCGGCGGCGCCTTCCCGACTGGCTTCAAACGCGCTCGCCGTTCTTCACGCGATAGGTCGGCTTGTACATGGTGACCAGCTCCTCCGCCGCTGTCGGGTGGACGGCCATGGTGCGGTCGAAATCGTCCTTGGTCAGCCCCGCCTTCAGCGGAATGCCGAGCAGCTGCGCCATCTCGCCGGCGTCCGGTCCCAGGATATGGGCGCCGAGCACTTTCCGCGACGCGCCGTCGACCACCAGCTTCATCAGCATCTTTTCGTCACGGCCCGACAGCGTGTGCCGCATGGGACGGAAAGACGCGCGATAGATCTCGATGTCGGGGAAGCGCTTGACCGCCTCGTCCTCGGATAGGCCAACGGTGCCGATCTCGGGCTGCGAAAACACGGCCGTCGGAATGGTATCATGGTCTGGCGCTGTCGGATTGCCTTTGAAGGCTGTCTCGATGAAACACATCGCTTCGTGGATGGCCACCGGCGTCAGTTGCACGCGGTGGGTGACGTCGCCGATCGCCCAGATATTGTCGATGCTGGTGCGGGAAAATTCATCGACGATGATCGCGCCGGTCTTGCCGAGCTCCACGCCGATGCCTTCGAGTCCCATATTCTCCGTGTTCGGGATGCGGCCGATCGCCAGCATGACCTGGTCGACGGTCAGCGTCTGGCCACTGGAGAGCAGCACGTCCAGTCTGCCCTCAGCGGTCTTGCGCACCCATTCCGAGATCGAACGGCAGAGGATCCTGATCCCCTTCTTCTCCATTGTCTCGTGCAGCGAGCGGCGAAGATCCATATCGAAGCGCGAAAGAATTTCTTGGCCACGGTAGACCAGCGTGGTGTCGACGCCCAGTCCATGAAAGATGTTGGCAAATTCGACGGCGATATAGCCGCCGCCCTCGATCATGATCGCCTTCGGCAATTCCTTGAGATCGAAGGCCTCGTTGGAGAAGATGCAGTATTCGTGGCCGGAAAGCGCCGGGTGCGGAGCCGGACGACCGCCCGTGGCGATCAGGATCTGGGCGGCGCTGATGGTGCGGTCTTCGGCAGTGAGATAGACGGAATGCGGATCGACCAGCACGGCGCGCGAATGGAAGGCCTCGCCGCCCGCACCTTCGACATTCCTCTTGTAGATCGCCTCCAGCCTGGCGATCTCCTTGTCCTTGTTGGCGACCAGCGTCGGCCAGTCGAAGCTTGCCTCGGGGACCATCCAGCCATAGCCGGCGGCATCGGCGAAATGTTCGGGGAATTGCGAGGCATAGACATAGAGTTTCTTCGGCACGCAGCCGCGGATGACGCAAGTACCGCCATAGCGATACTCCTCGGCAATGGCGACGCGCTTGCCGAGCGAGGCAGCCACACGGGCCGCCCTCACCCCGCCGGAGCCGCCGCCGATGACGAAGAGATCATAGTCGTACCCGGCCATCGAAAGGACTCCTGCGCAATGGAAGTGTGTCACAGGTAGGCGGACAGCAGGCAAAAGAAAAGCCCGGAAACCCGGGCTCTTCTGGTCCAGTCGGCCATCGGCCGCTTGAAACGGATCAGTTCTGCGAATTGTCGGCAGGAGCCGAGTTGTCGGCAGGAGCCTGGTCGTCTGCAGGCGCCGAACTATCGGCTGGTGCGGAGCCGTCGGCAGGAGCGGTCGCATCCTTCGCAGGCTTGGCCGGAGCCGCGGCCTTTGCGGCGGCGGCGAGCGTTTCGCCGACCTGCTGGGCGAGGTCGCGGGCGACCCCGTTCTGCCAAATGTCTGCCGCCTTCACCAGGTCGCGCGTGACCGCCGGGCCGCTGTCGAGCAGCTTCTTGCCGGCTTCCGAGCTGTAGAAAGTGGCGATATCGTTGAGGTCCTTTTCGGAAAACACCTTGGCGTAGGCGAGCGCCGCCTCCTTCTCCAGGTCGGCGCGGCGCGCCGCCAAGCCCATCGCCTTTTCGGTGACCGTCTTGCCGATCAGTTCCTGCATGTCGGGATTCTTCTGGATCAGCTGGTTCTCAAGCGCTGCCGCCGCCTGCGGCAGGATATTGTCGAACGGGTCGGTGGCGTGGATAGCCGCAACTGCGGCCCGTGCGGCCTTCAGATGCGATTCGCTGATATCCTGCGAAAACGCCGGCGAGGACAGCGCAAGTACCGCTGAGGCCGCCAGAATGGTCGAAAGGCGGCGAACCCGTTTATGCAACATCATGGTCGATAGAACTCCCTGGTTTTCGGGCGGCATGGACGGTTTGGATGCCGTCGCCGCCGGCGATGACGGCGGTTGATGCCAGCCCGATGAATAGACCGTGCTCGACGACGCCTGGAATGGCGAAGAGAGCATTCGAAAGCGCTCTTGTATCCGGAATGCGGCCAAAAGATGCATCGAGGATAAAGTGGCCGCCGTCTGTAACAAATGGCTGCTCCCCCGTCATCCTCAATGTCACCGGGCCGGCAAGGCCGAGGCTTGCCGCCGCCGCGCCGACCGCGATCTCGGTGGCGCGCAGGCCGAACTTGTTGACCTCGATCGGCAGCGGGAAACGGCCGAGCGTCTCGACCATCTTGGACTGGTCGGCAATCACGATCATGCGCTGCGACGCCGCCGCGACGATCTTCTCGCGCAGCAGCGCCCCGCCGCCGCCCTTGATCAACGTCAGCGCGGGATCGATCTCGTCGGCGCCGTCGATGGTGAGGTCGAGCTCCGGCGTTTCCTCGAGCGTCGACAGCGGCACGCCAAGCTCGCGGCAGAGTGCCGCGGTGCGCTCGGATGTGGGCACGCCGATGACGCTGAGGCCGGTCGCGACCTTTTCGGCGAGCAGCCGGACGAACTCGTCGGCGGTCGTGCCCGTGCCGATGCCGAGCCGCATGCCGCTGCTGACATGGGCGAGCGCCGCACGCGCGGCCTCGACCTTCATCTGCCTTGCGTCCATGCCGCTCCTGTCCCCGATTTCCATGGTTTGGCGCGCCTCCTAGCATTTTTGCCTGTCCCGTCAAAGGCTCTGCCTGTGGACCGATGGAGGCGGCTTGCTTGACCACCGCCCAGCTTGTATCGGCTGCGGAACCTCAATTATTCAGGACTGGCCATGACCCGACCGATCATCGTGTTCGACCTCGACGGGACGCTCATCGACACTGCGCCGGATCTGCTCGACAGCCTCAACCACAGCCTGGCGGCCGCGGAGCTTGCCGCGGTCGACCAAGCCGGCTTCAAGCGCTACGTCGGCCATGGCGGCCGCGTGATGATCGAACGCGCGCATGCGGCGCAAAACAAGGCGCTGATGGCGGAAGAGCACGACCGGCTGCTGAAGCTTTTCCTGGACCACTACACGATCAACATTCCAGGCAAGTCCCGCCCCTATCCCGGCGTGGTCGCGGCTCTCGACCACTTCCAGGCCGCCGGTTATCTGATGGCGGTTTGCACCAACAAGTATGAAGCGAATTCGGCGACGCTGATCGGCGCGCTCGGTCTCGACAAATACTTTGCCGCGATCTGCGGCCAGGACACTTTTGCCTTCCGCAAACCCGATCCGCGCCATCTGACCGAAACCATCAAACTGGCTGGCGGCGATCCGCACAATGCCCTAATGGTCGGCGATTCGCAGACCGACATCGACACCGCCAAGGCGGCCGGCATTCCGGTGGTGGCGGTCGATTTCGGCTATACGGATCGTCATGTGCGCGAGTTCGAACCGACGCTGGTGATCTCGCATTTCGACACGCTGACGCCGGAATTGGCCCAGCGTCTGATCGCGGCGGCGCGCTGAGCGCCTGCCCAGATCGAACCGGCAGGAACCTGAAATCGGTCCGCAGGATAACGTCGGCACATTGCCTTGACTTAGCGCACCCGCCTCCCTTATATCGCGGCTCGCTTCGGCCTTCGGGCAACGAGCGGGCGATTAGCTCAGCGGGAGAGCACACCCTTCACACGGGTGGGGTCGCAGGTTCAATCCCTGCATCGCCCACCATCCAACTTCCCGAAAGTTGGATGATCCGGCCGCGATGAACCTCTTCAATTTCGTGCAGTGGGGCAGCTCGCGTCCGGGAGGCCGCTTAGATCAGGCCTCGGCGCACATTCAAATGCGTTACTCCCGTCACCAGAATGGCGCCGGTCATGAAGTAGAGCGTGGCTATGATGTTGCCCTGATGGAAATGCAGCCCGGCAAACAGCAGGGCCATAACCACGGCAAGAAATGCGATTACACGCGAGAAGTTATCGGGCATGGGGCAGCGAACCTATGCAAATAGGATGGATAGCCGCCCTCAATCAGCCGCGTGCTCCATAGATCGGTTTTCGATTTTCCGCAATTGCCTTTTGAAGCACTGCCGCAGTGTGGTGCCTGCTGCGGGCGGTGTCGACAGCCGGGCCGCTGCCCTTCTTGCCGACATTGCATTCGAAGGCGCTGAGTTCGATCGGGGTCGTCGGCCTGGTCCATGCAGGGCGGCGGCAAGCCGCTGCTGGACAATGGCGACGCTTCTGTGATCGCCTTCACATACGCCGCGGAGGCATCGCGCACACATATTGCACCGGTGGTACTGGCTTCTGCTTCAATGCATGGGCTCCAACGGCCTCCGGGCCTGAAAGCTCGGCAGGGAGTTTCGATCACCTAGCCATTTTCAGATTTGCTGTTCGCGCGCGTCGGTCGCCTCCCGCCACGCGCGCGAACGGCGTTTCGTAGTTCGGTTCGCGTCCGCCAGCGCGCTCCGGTTCCCGATGCAAGGGACAGTTGCCGGCCAGTTTGATGCCGGCAGCGCACGTCTGGCGCCCGATCTACAAAGGCCGTCGCGTGTTGCCGCAATCGCACGAAAGGAGACAGGCCTTGATCGAGCATGCACTTGTCATACAATTTCCGCTCAACGAGAGGCGGAACCGCATCATGTCCACAGCCAGCGCAGACGACAGGAGCACCCTGCCGCGTCTGGCGCGGATCGATCCGCGCCAGTTCGATTTGCTGTTCGGCGGCTGCAAGGTCGAACGTTATGCCGCCGGTCAGCACCTGTTCGTCCAGGAGGACGCATCCGACCGCATCTACGGCGTGATGAGCGGCACGGTCGAGATTTCGCTCTATTCACCGGGCGGGCAGAAGCTGGTGGCCAATATCGAGCTGTCGCGCAGCCTGATCGGCGAGATCGGCGCGCTCGACGGACGCCCGCGCACGGCAACCGCCATCTGCCTCACCGCATGTGAGCTGGTTTCCCTCAGTCGCGCGCAACTCTTTGATCGCATTGAAAAAAACCCACCGCTGGCGCGCGCCATGATCGAGCTGTTGTGCACGCGGCTGCGCTGGGTCAGCGGCGAACTCGGCGACCAGGCCTTCTTCGGCATCGAGGCCCGGCTGGCGAAACGGCTGGTGTTCCTCAGCGGCGTCATGGCCGACCCCGCCGGCTGGATCCCGATTTCGCAATCGGAACTCGGCGAATTCCTCGGCGCGACGCGCGAGTCGGTCAACAAGACGCTCAACGACTGGCGCAACCGGCACATGATCGACATCAAACGCGGCGGGCTGCGCATCACCAATGCCGCCGCGCTGAACCACATCGCCGATTCGCAGGACGACGACTGAACGATTGTGATCCGAATCAGAGCCGCGAAATCAGGTAGCGCAGCGCGGACCGGCTCGGCATGAAGAAGTAGCCGCCGCCTTTCGTGGTGACGAATTGCGGCATGTCCCTGAGCACCGTCACCTTTTCCCAGGACGGAATCGAGAACCGGCCGCCGCCGTCGCGCGCGCCGATCGTCGGATCCTTTTCGCCGACAAGGCCTTGGAACGAGCTCGACGAGACCCAGGTCTGCTGAATGAACTCGTATTGGCGTTCGATGTCGGCGTTGAGGCACATGAAGAGAAGCCCCTTCTCGATCTTCCCGCTGCGGTCCTTCTTCTCATAGGTGCGGCCGACGCGCAGGATGCGGTGGCGCTTGCCGATCCTGATCTGCGTCTCACGATCCTCGCCAAGCGAGTCGCGCGGATTGGAACGGCGTATATGGGAGCCGATCGGACAGCGATGCCCCTGCGGGTCCTCGGCGCCGAACGCGAAGTCGTTGTCGACGCCACGACCCGGACGGCCATCGGGGTTGCGCACCAGCGAACTGCCGTCCTGCCAGCGGCCGAGCATCTTGGCCGCGACCCAGCGCGGCGTGATGGCGTTGTCGCCGGTCTCGCGCGCGGTCCGCGCGGCGGCGTGCTTGCAGTAGTCATCGAACAACTCGACATGCTGCTCGAACTGGCGAACGACCAGGAACGAGCCGTTGCGGCCGAAATCGCGCGGCGGCGGAGGCTGACCGGGGATCTGCCGGTTGCGCCGCACCTGAGACAGGATGCCGGTCCGATCCTGCGCTGCCCGCACGGAGGGCGAGGCTGGGTAGAACCCATGCTCGTCGCGATAGCCGAACAGGAACTCGCCCGGCGCGACCAGGTGCATCGGCGCGGCACCCTTGTTGGCGCGCGACGTACCCCTGACGATCGGCTGCGAGACGCCGTCGGCAAAGCCGAAATGCTCGTAGGCGCGGGCGCGCTCCGGCTTGCCGTCGTTGCCGGCATGTTGCGTTATCCCACCGTCCTTCTTTGGCTCGCGGTTCACGACAAGCGGCAATTCGGCAACGATCTTCATCCCCGCGCCTGTCGTCTTTCGCTTCGCGGCCGCAACCTCCCCCTTCAGTACCGCCGGCTCCGCGGCGTAGCAGATGATGACTGCGTCGACCGGCGCCGTGGCCGAACCCCACTGCCATTTGTCAGGCGCATCGGGGCCGGTGTCGTCGAGGATGCGGCTGCGCTCTGGATTGCCCATGCCGTGGCGAAAGGCAGCTGGGAATGTGTCCAGCGGATCGTCGTCGACGCCGCCCTTCAGCCCAAGACGGCGCAAACCGTCGGGACCGAAGGCCACCGTCATGGCGCGTCCGGCCGGCACGCCGTCGCCGAAACTGGTCTTGTCGATGACGAAGTCCAGCCACGCTCTGCGTTGCATGGCCGGCAGTTCTTCCGGCACCCGGATCGCCAGCATATGCGCGTGGCCAAGCGCGCCGAACGGGCCGAAGAAAATGGATTGGATCTCGCCGGCTTCCAGTTCTTCCACGGGCGAAGGCGCCGGTTCACGGCCGACGGTTGCAGCCGGCCTTGCCTGCGGCCGCTGCAGCGAGCCGAACAGGCTCACCCAGTTGCGGGCCTCGCTGCCGGTGGCGGAAGCAATGCCGCGCCGGATCTTCGAGTTGATACGGATGCGCGCGGTGTTGAGATGCGGATAGGCAGAGTACCAGAACAGCGTCGGCACCTGCTGACGCCGCGCCCAGCGCTTGAAGCGGTCCCCGTCGCGCGCGCCGTCGAGGAAGAGCCAACGCGTGCGCGGGTAGCCTTCCGTGTTGCTCCATACGCCGGTCAGGCCCTCTGAGGCCTTGGCGATGAAGTCCTCGAGATAGCTTTCCCAGCTGCCGCCATAGTTGGAGAAGAACATCAGCTTGTCGGTGCCCGGCAGCAGCACCCAGCGGGCGAAGTGAATGGTGTTTATGGTGGCGAGGAACCCCGGCTTGAACACTTTCTGCGCCGATATCGAGATCAGGTAGAAGGAAAGCCTCAGCGCCAGTCGCCGCAAGGTGCCGGCCCTCATCGTCGATATCGCGGTGAGATGGTTTTGCGCGCAGTGGTCCTCATTGGCGAGGATTCTGTCCAGCGCGCCGAGATCGACCGGCGTGTTCTGCGGCCGGTCCTTGTCCTCGAGGCGCCGCAGGCTGAGGAAGCACAAGCCGATGAACAGCAGGGCTATCGCGAGCAGCCCCAGCACCGCCAGCAGAAGCGCGGTGCCGGCAATTGCGACGTTGGTGAAGGTGACACCGTGCGGATTGCCGAACACGAGCACATAGGTCATGCGCCAGCAGGCAAGTATGACGATCGCGACGGTGGCGAGCACAGCCGGCGCAAGCAGCGTCGTCGTCAAGGCTCGCCACCAGCGGCCCGGAGGCCGCTCCAGCAGGCTCTCAGCCGGCTCGAAGGCCCAGCCGAACTGTCCTAGCGACTGGGCATGCCGGCGCGCCTCGGTGAGCACAGCAGGGGCGTTGCCAGTACCCGCGCGCGGCTTTTCGACGATCTCGCGCACGCTGTCGGCGAGCTCTGCCTCGGCCAGGATGCGGCGCACCGAATGGCCAGGCGTTCCGGAAAAAACCAGCCCTGCCGTGCTGCCGAAGGACGGCGAGATCTCGATGTGATGCTTCTTCAGGAAGTCCTGCAGCGAAGAGTCGTCGGGCAGACCGCACACGGCCCTTAAGATCGGCCGCAGGCGGTGGCCTATGGCCTGCGTGATGGCACCGATGACATCGTCGGTGCTGCCGTCGCCAGAGATTTCGAGTACGAGCGCGCCCGTCTCGAGGTCCGATTTCTCGTCCCTGCCGGTGGCGGCGACAGCCAGGCTGGCGAAGTGGACCGTGCCGACATTGTCGAGCGCATTGCCCACCTCGTCGATCGCCGGGTTGCCAAGTGCGCCGACCTTGTCGCGCACGGCACCCAGCGGCACCGCACGCCTGATCGGGCAAACCACGGTGACCATCGACTGGTCGACCGTGCGGCAAAGCGGCGAGCGCTCGAAATCGACCTTGAGGCTGGCCGGATAGGCGCCGACATTGACCATCTTGCCGGCTCTGCCGCGCGCGCGGCGGAGCTTGGGCTTGCTGAACAGGGCGCGAACGCATTCGCCGATCTGAATGCGGGCGATCTCGGCCCCGATGCACAGATGAATGCCGTGGCCGAACACCATGTAATCGCGATGAGGCCGCGAGGTGTCGAATTCGTTTGGCCTTTGCACGATTTCGGGATCGAACATGGCGGAAAGGGTCGCCGGCATGACGACCGTTCCAGCCTTCACAAGGCACTCTCGCCGGGTGCCCTGGCCGATGACCGCGTCACGGGCGGTGTAGCGCCACGGGCCGACCCAGATCGGCTTGAAGCGCATGGCTTCCAGGATCGCCCTATCGAGTTTGCCGGTATCGCCCGCTGCAATGGCTGCGTCGACAGCCTGCCTTGCGTCTGACCGCGACAGGATGACGTCCAGGCAATTGCCGCCGGCAAGCACATTGGTCGGAACGAAGCCGGCAATCATACCGAGCATGATCGAATGGATGTCGGGCTGCGATAGGCGCCCTTGATCCATGAGCGCGACAAGGCGCGCCAGCGGCCGTTCGTCCTTCCCTCCTCTGTCCCTGACCGCGGCAATCGAGCGGTCGATGACCTTGATCAGACGATCGCCGCCGACGATCGCGAGCTGACGTGTCGTTGGGCTCGCTGTCGGATCGGAAAAGAACAGCGCGCTGAGCGCGATCGACCAGTCGGCGAATTCGGTTTCATCGTCGATCTCGAGGCCGAAATAGTCGCGACAGATGCGTACCGGAACGATCTTCATCAGCCCGCCGACGGCGTCGAAGCCGGGGCTGGCCCGGGTCATGATGTCGCGCGAATGACGCTCGGCGATCGGCCTGACGGCGGCTTCGACTTCCGCCGGCGGAAAGGCGCTCAGCACGGCCGATTTCATTTGCCGGTAGGCGGCCCCGTCCTGCATGCCGAGGATGAAGTTCGATCCCCTGGCCAGTTCTGCCATTTCCGGCCCGTACGGTGTCTCGAACTCGTCGCCGCGCTCCAAAATGTCGCGCACATCGACGCCTTTGGTGACAAGCAGGAAATTGCCGAAGGCCAGGTTCGGCCAGAAGCGGCGCAGCAGCGCCAGCAGCCAGCGCGGGTCGTTGAAAAGGAAGCCGGCGATACGGGACGCAAGCCCCTTGGCGCGGAGCCGGTCGATATCGAAGGGCGGCATTTCGGCGACAGGGCGCTGGCTCTTCTGGGCAGCGCGGACAGCAGCGAAATACTTCAACTTGATCATGCGCGTTCGAGCCCCCCGGCTGTCCACGTCACTGCGATGCCGGCTATTGTCTGGCCTAGGTTTGGTTCGGTCCGGCGTATGTGATTTTTTTCACAATCATCGGTGTTCGGTTCCAGCGATCATGCGATGGACTTGGCCTGGCCGAAATTCGCGATCAGGAAGTTGTTCTTCGCAGGATCGACGAACGGTATCCAGCGAATCCGCTGCTCGGAAAAATCGGGATGCCTGGTTGCCAGAATGGCGCGTTCGCGTTCGGCCTCCTCAAGACGGCCGCTTCGCATCAAGGCGCCGATTTTGAGGAACCTGGCGTAGAAATAGCCCGGCGAAAGGTTGAGCGAGCGATCGGCAACCGCAATTGCCGCCGGCCAGTCCTCGACCAAACAGTATGCGGCAGCCAGCTCGCCCAGATTGTGAAAGCGGTAGAGGTCGAACGGGCTCAGCCGCTCGGTATCCAGGAAGAACGGGATCGCGCCGGCGGCATCGCCAAGCAGCAGCCGCGCGCTGCCCATTGCCGAGCGGGCGAAGGCAAAGCTCGGATTGATGTGGATCGCCTCGGCCAGATGCTCCGCCGCCGATGCCGGCTGGCCGCGCATGATGTCGGCCGCCCCGAGATAGGCGTGCGGCCGCGCGTCGAGGCTGTCCATCAAGAGCGACTTGCGCGCAAATTCTTCGACCTTGGCCAGGTCGTCGCTGTCGCCGAAGCGCAGCCATGCCCGCCAGAAATACCACCATGCCAGCTCGTTCAGCACGGCGCTGGAATTCGGATCTTCCTGGTAAGCCTTCTCGAAGAATTCGAGCGCGATCTCGGTGTCTTTGCGCGTGCGCCTGTTCATGTGCCAGCGGCCCCGCCGCACCAGCTGCCAGGTCTCGAGGCTTTCCCACGGCACCTGGAAGGTGCGCACCTGCTCGGCTCGGTCGACCTCCTTGTCGAGGATCGAAACGATCTCGCTGCCGATCTGGTCGCGCAGGCTGAAGATGTCGATGAGGTCGCGGTCGAAGCGCTGCGACCAGACCAGGCGCCCGTTTGACGTGTCGGTCAGCGAGGCGTTGAGGCGTATCTGGCCGCTGTGGCGCGCCAGCGTGCCGCCGACGATGTAGCGCGCGCCAAGCGCATTGCCGATGAGCCTGGTTCCGAGCTGGTCGTCGCGAAACTGGAAGCTGGAGCCCTTCGCGATCACCGAGAGCCAGCGGGTGTTGGACAGGCCGTAGATGATGTCTTCCGCAATGCCGTCGGCCATGTAGCCGACGTCAGGCTCGCCTCCGTTGCTGCCGTGAAACGGCAGCACCGCGATTGCCGGCGGGCCCTTCGATGCGAGTCTGTCATGGACGGGAGCGGTAGGGATGACGGCCAGGGGCGCAGCCATCGCCGCGCCGTTGCCGCCGCGTCCGGCGATCAGCACACGTACAGGCAGGGCGATGTTCTTGAGCATGAACTCGCCAAGATCGGTGAAAACCGCCGCCGTCTTGTCCTTTACGTGGTGCCAGGTCGTCTCTGAGATAGCTAGACCGTCATGCGGAGCGAATTCCTGGAGGCGCGCGGCAATGTTGACGTCGTCGCCATAGAGGCGGCCTTCGCGGACGATGACGTCTCCGGTGTTGATCCCGGCCCGGAACGGCATGCGCATCTCATCCGCGGCCGAGGCATTGAGCGCCATGATCCGGTCCTGGAAATCGAACGCCGCGCGCAAGGCTTCGATTGGATTGCCGAATTCGGCCATGATGCTGTCGCCGGCAACGCCAAACGTGCGGCCGCCAAAGGCGCCGCAACTGTCGGTGATGATATCGCGCCTTTCCTCGAAGGCCGCGACGGCGCGCTCGTCGTCGATGCCCATCAGCCGCGAAAAACCAACGGCGTCGATAGAAATGATTGTCGCAAGCTGACGGGTATAGTTCCGTTCAGCCATGGTTGAGCCCCCGGTCCCTGTTTTCGGTCCAGAACAGGCGACTTCCGCTCCAAAAAACACTTCGCCGTTTGCCGATGGAAGATCCCCGGCAGGCTCGGCGCGCCGTTGCCACCCTGTTGGTCCGGGACTCTAACAGGGTCTGGCCAAAAGCTCTACCACGAACAGCTAATGGAAGGCGGTTTCGGCGCAAGCCATGGTTAGTCGTTCGTTACCTGAAGTCCGATGTTGCAGAACCCTCCTTACTTGTTGGATTCACGCCGTTTTACTTATTTAAGCTTTCGCGAATAGAGGTCGCGCCGGCCGTGACGGACCAACTGTGGAGCAAGGCGTTGCCCGCCGTTGGCGGAACCAACGGGCCAGGATTCGAGTTGTCAGCGCGTTCATGCCACCACGAGAGATTGAGGGCAGTCATGCGCGGTGTTCTTTTGGCAAGCGGTATCGCGTTTTTCCTTGTCGGCGGGTCGGCTTTCGCGGCCGAAGCGCAAGCGCTGCCGCCGCAAAATGCCAAGAAGCTCTCGGAAATCCTGACCAAGGTCGAGAAGCGGAGCGACTTCCAATATATCAAGGAGGTCGGCTGGAGCAGCGACGGCTATACCGTTACCTATTACACGACCGACAAGGCCAAGGTCGAAATCACCTACGATCCGGTCACCGGCGAACCGAAGTAACGCCTGATACGGCCGCCCGCAGCTGGGCCGGCGCCTCCCTATCCGAGACTTGCGTCGATGCACTTTTGATGGCTGACTGCGCGCCATGATTGCGGGCACGGGGGTGCATGGTAATGGTTGGCTACGTTCTAAAGCGCATCCTGATGGTGCTCGCCGGCTATCTGATCGCGGTGCTCGTCGGATTGGTCGCGTTGGTCGCGATCTATGCAGCGCTGAGCTCGCTGCCCAACGCCCCAAGCTATTTCGAGCTGATGCAGTTCACGCCTGTCGCCGTGCTGGTCGTGCCGCCGCTTGGCATGTTCGTCTATTTCCTGACCATCGTGGCGACCGGCATGCAGACTCTGATCTTTGCGCTTATCGCCGAGGTCTTCTCGTTGCGGAGCTTCTGGCTGCATATGCTGTTCGGCGGCGTGGTTGCGGCCGCCGGTTTCATGCTGCTCTCGCCGGACGCGCCGCACGATCCGGAACGCTGGGCCGACCTTGGCATCATCGTCGCGGCCGGGCTGGTGGCCGGTTTCGTTTATTGGCTCATTGCCGGACGTGACGCCGGTTTCAGGAGCCCGCTCATCGAGCGCTTAGGTTGACGGTGCGCGCACCGCTTCGGTCGCATCCAGCGCCTGCATCAGCTTCGAATCGCGATCGTAGACGTCGTCGAAATATTCGACCTTGCCGGACATGTCCGGCCAAGCGGTGAAATAGGCGACATAGACCGGGATGACGCGCGTGACATTCTCGGTCGAATGACCGTGCTTCAGCTTCTCGGCGATGTCGTCGACCGACGTGCCGAGCACAGCGGCCGCCATGCCGCGCGGATCCTGCAGGCGGATGCAGCCATGGCTCAGCGCGCGCATGTCGCGCCCGAAGAACGACTTCTGCGGCGTGTCGTGCATGTAGATGGCGTGCTTGTTGGGGAAGAGGATCTTCAACTCGCCAAGCGCATTGGCCTCGCTCGGCTGCTGGCGCACGCTGAACGGGATTTTGGCACCGTAGGCGCCCCAGTCCACCGCCGCAGAGGGAACTCGCCTGCCGCTGGAATCCGTCACCTCATAGCCGGCGCGGTCCAGATAGCCCGGATCGCTGCGCAGCCTCGGCAGCATCTCGTTGACGATGATCGACTGCGGCACGCCCCAATAGGGGTGGAAGTCGACCTGCTTGATCTGGTTGTAGAAAAATGCGGTCTGGTTGGTGACCTTGCCGATGACCACGCGGGTCTTCAGCTTCTCCTCGCCATTGTCGATGTAGCTTGCGGTGAAGGCCGGCTGGTTGATGAAGACGCGCGGGCTGCCAAGATCGGAGGGGAGCCAGCGCAGCTCTTCAAGCGCCGCCATGACCTTCTCGACCTTGTCGGCCTTGGACGTTCCGGCGAGCGAGGCGACGGTGCGCGGGCCGATGACGCCGTCGCCCTTCATGCCGGCCCGCTTCTGCACCGCCTTGATCACCGGCACCAGGTCAGGATCGTAAAGCTCGCTCTTGCCGAGCCGGGCGAGGGTCTCGCCAAAGTCACCGCCCATCTCGTCATCGAGGTTGCGCGCGATCAACGTCAAAAGCTTGGGCAGTTCCGGGCTGCTTTCACCGGGCTTAAGAAGCAGCTTCGGATCGACGACGATGTCGTTCTCCTCGCTTGCCTGAAGAGACTCCAACTCGACGCGCAGCGCCTGATATTCAGGGTTCTGCGGGTGCCGCGATTCGAGATAGGTGCGCACCTCTTGCGTGTGCGCCAGCGTCTTCAGCACGCCTTCGAGGTCGAGCGGCTTGGCCGGAAAATCGTAATAGCCGGTCATGCGGTTCGGATCGACTCGGCCGCTCTGGGCGTCATGGGCGTAGCGCAGCACGCGCGCCGATAGCGCCATCTCGAAGCGAACCAGTTCCTTGGTCCGCGCTTCGGGCAAGTCGACATTCGTGGCCGCCGCCGGAACATCGACGGAGTAATCGGCAGGCGTCAGGCCGTAGCTCGCCGCTTCGCCAAGCACCCGCACGGCATCCTGCGCCCTGCTGTTGGGTGCATCCCCTGTCACCCAGATGAAATCCGGATTGGCCGAATAGTAGGCGATGAGCGCCTTGGCGATATCGGGCTCGGCAAAGAGTTCATAATCGCTCAGGCCTGCCAGCGCATCGCGGAACGCGCTTCCGCTCACGGAGGGCACAAAGGCAGCATCTTGCGCAGTCGCGGGCGGCGGGGCGGGCAGCAGCGACTTGAAGTCGACGCGCACAAGCTTGTCGGCCCTGTAGGTATTGTAGGTCGGGCTGCTGATCCTGACGCTACCGCCTGTGCCAGGCTGCACCTTGCGCGGCTTTGGCGGCGGCGGAAATTCTCCTTGGGAATTGTGCCGGATGCCGCCGCCGAACAGCATGTCGAACAGCCCCTGCGCGCTCGCCGGCTGCTGGCCGAAGGCAAGTGCCGCCGCGATCGCGATCGGCATGACGGCCTTTTTGTTCCCGAGGATTTTCATGCTTCACCCGCACCGGTTGCAACCGGTTTCCCGTTCCGCGCCGCTAGACGGTCCCGCCCTCCGCATGGCGGATGTAATGCGCGACTGTACCGATTCATACTGATTCCGTTAAGCTTCCATAAATTTTCGCGACCGTGTTGCAGAACAGTTTCACATCCGTGTGAGACACAATGCGGCAGGGCGGCTCCCGGTTTCAGAGGCCTCGGTAACAATCAGGCGTTGGCGCCATGCGGCCTGGGCCACCATGACCGGCCTTCCTGCCTGACAAACATCGGCCCGTGACAAACAGCGGTCTTTGTGATCGAAATTCCGGCGGGCGCGAGCCATGGCCTGGAGGATGCGCAGTGAAGAAGGGATATCGCGAACTTCTTGACGAGGCGAATGCCGAGATCGAGGTGGTTTCGCCTGAGGAAGCGGCCGGGCTGCTGGAGGATGACGGCACCATCTTCGTCGATTTGCGCGACCCCCGCGAGGTCGAGCGCGACGGCAAAATTCCCGGCGCCAAGCATGTAACGCGCGGTATGCTCGAATTCTGGATCGACCCCGAAAGCCCTTATCACAAGCCGTTCTTCGCCTCCGGCAAGACCTTCGTCTTCTTCTGCGCCGGCGGCTGGCGTTCGGCGCTGGCGACCAAGACGGCGCAGGACATGGGTCTCGCGCCGGTCAAACACATCCTTGGCGGCTACACAGCCTGGAAGGCTGCCGGCCTGCCGGTCGAGCCAGGGCAGAAGAAGAAGGCCGACTGAGCCATTCGCAACTACGGACGGAAGACGGCAGCAGGCCCCTCCCGCGTTAATTTTCAATGCAGCGCCGGTTGCCGTTCCTCGGCGACGAAGCCCACGGCGCGCGCGACCACATCCTTGTCGGCAAGGATGCGGCGGTGACCAAGCCCTTCGGCCCAATGCAGGCTCACATGATCGCCGGCTCCCGCATACCGTTTTGCGTGATCGGCATGGACTTCGCGGTCGTCCGGCGCATGGATGATCAGCGTCGGCACCGGAGCCTCGGCGAGCTGGCGGTCGCCCGTGAAATCGCTGAGCGGCCGTCCCGACAAATGCTTCACCCGATCCGCCATGGCGACCCGAGAGCGCGGCCCGACATTGAGCCGGTGGCTGAAATCGTCGAAGATCGCCGGCAGCGAGCTCGGCGCCGCGATCAGAACCAGTTTGTCGGCCGCAAGCGGCGGCATGCCTTTCACCGAAGCGGCAACCGCATTGGCCGCGACAGCGCCGCCGAAGGAATGGCCGACGGCGGCGGCAAACGGGCCGAACCATTCGCCGACGACTCGCACCGCGTCGACCGCGGTCACCATGTTGAGATGTCGGCCGAGCGAATGGCCGTGGCCCGGCAGGTCAAGCGAGACCACCTTGTAGCCGGCGTCGCGAAACCCATCGATCAGAGTTCGCATATATTCGGTGCGCGAGCGCCAGCCATGGATGACGAGCACGGTACCGCGGGAGCCCCTGCCCGGCCCCGGCCGGAACTCATGCACCGCAACGCAATCCGCCTTCGTCTTCAGCCGGTGATGGCGCGCCTCGGCCATGAAGCCCGTAGCGCGCTCGACCGCGCGGCGCTCGCCATCGCTCAAGGCCTTGACGTTTGGCGTGCGGCAGAACAATTCGAACGCGGCGCGGCCACTGAGACGCGGCGCGACACGCTCGGCCGCCCCGAAGACGCCTCGGATGACCTTCAATCCAAATGATGCCATAGTGTCGGTCCAACCATTCGTTCAAGCATGAACATAATAGTTCAAACATGAACATTAAGCAAGAGCTGCCCTGGGACAATCCGCGCTTTCGCAACTGGGTTGCGGTGGCGCGCGCCTGCCATGTGCTGGAGCGCACGCTGGCGGTGAAGCTGGCGCCGCTCCACCTCAAACCGGCGCAGCTCGACGTGCTGATGAACCTCTACCGTCATCCCGGGATGTCGCAGCACGACCTTGCCCGCAAGCTCTTGGTCGGCCGCTCGAACATCACGATGCTGTTGCCGCAACTGGAAGCCCGCGGCCTGCTGCGTCGTGAGGGTGACGAAAAGGACAAACGCGTGCTGCGGTTGAACCTCACCGAAGCCGGCGAGGCCCTGCTGATGCGGGCGCTGAAAGTACATATGGCGCTCATCGAGAAGGCGATGAGCCAGTCGACGCCGGAGCAGTGCGACATGGTCGGCGAGCAGATGCGCAAGATCGCCGATGTCCTGAAGGAGGCCTGACCGGGCGCTCGAGGCCGCTACCACATGGTCTGCTTTGCCCGCTCCGGCCATTCCTTGTCATATGCGGCGCCATTGATATTCCTGCGGCTGGTGATCTCGAGGATCTGGCCGGGCGTCGGCAGCGACTTCGGGTCGACATGCTTTGCCGGGTTCCAGAGCTCCGAGCGCACGATGGCGCGTGCGCACTGGAAATAGACCGCGTCGACGGCGACGACGGTGACCGACCGTGCCGGCTTGCCATCGACCATGAAGGACGCGCTAAGCTCGGCATCGGCTGTGATATGGGCGCGACCGTTCACGCGCAGCGTCGTGCCCGAGCCCGGCACAAGGAAGAGCAGCCCGACGCGCGGATCGCGAATGATGTTCTTCAGCGAATCGGCGCGGTTGTTGCCGCGCCTGTCGGGCATCATCAGCGTTTTTTCGTCCAGGAGGCGCACGAAGCCGGCGAGATCGCCGCGCGGCGAACAGTCCAGCCCCTCCGGCCCGCAGGTCGCCAGCGCCACGAAAGGCGACGCCTCGATGAAGGCGGCATATTCGGGAATCACATGGTCGAGTTCCTTGGCGACCGAGGCCTCGCCAGGCAGGCCGTAGAGGGCTTCGAGCTGTTCGACCGATGTGATGAGCGACATCTTTTCGCCTCCTGACCTTTTGCCGGCGCTACTTTATGTCCATGACGCTTTGACGACACCCAGTCGAACGTCTTGGCGCCAGGCTAGCGGTCGCGGCTGAGCCCCTTCTCGGCCAGCTCGGCGAGGTAGGCGTTCCAGCGCTCGTCCTTTTCATGCCCGAGCGTGTGAAGATAGTTCCAGGTGAAGATGCCGGTGTCGTGGAAATCGTCGAAGGTGATGCGCACCGCGTAATTGCCGACCGGCTCGATCTTAAGAATCGCGACATTGCGCTTGCCGGGCACAGTCACGCGCTGATCCGGCGAATGGCCCTGCACCTCGGCAGAAGGCGAGGCAACGCGCAAGAACTCCGCCGGCAGTTCGAACGGCTGATGCCCGGCAAAGGTCACGGTGAGCAGCTTGCGGTCCTTCGAGACCCTGAGTTCCTTCGGCGCCGTCATGTTTCTTCCTATATGCGTTGCGCCCTTCCCTACGCCGGTTCGCGCAGTGCGAAAAGGTGATAGAAGGCAGCCGACAGAGAATGTCGGTCGGGGAATGTTACCAAAGATCGAGAGCTTCTATCTTGAATGCGCGGTTGGATCGTATCACATAGCCGTATATAACGACGCTGCTCAGGCCACGGAAGCGCTTGCAATGGACATGATCGACCCTTTCGGTCGCACGATCAGCTATCTGCGCGTGTCGGTTACCGACCGCTGCGATTTCCGTTGCACCTATTGCATGGCCGAGGACATGACCTTCCTGCCCAAGAAGGATCTGCTCTCGCTCGAGGAGCTCGACCGGCTCTGCAGCGTCTTCATCGAAAAGGGCGTCAGGAAGCTGAGGCTGACCGGCGGCGAGCCGCTGGTGCGCAAGAACATCATGCACCTAGTTCGCCAGCTGTCGCGGCATCTTGAGAGCGGCGCGCTGGAAGAGCTGACGCTCACCACCAACGGCTCGCAGCTGTCGCGCTTTGCCGCCGAGCTCGCCGACTGCGGCGTGAAGCGCATCAATGTCTCGCTCGACACGCTCGATGCCGACAAATTCCGCCAGATCACCCGCTGGGGCAATCTCGGCAAGGTCATGGAAGGCATCGACGGTGCGGAAGCGGCGGGCCTGAAGGTCAAGCTCAATGCCGTGGCGCTGCGCGACTTCAACGACGCTGAGATACCGGAGATGCTGCGCTGGGCGCATGGTCGCGGCATGGATCTGACGGTCATCGAGACCATGCCGATGGGCGAGATCGACGCCGACCGCACCGACCAGTATCTGCCGCTGTCGTTGCTGCGCGCCTCGCTTGAGCGCCAGTTCACGCTGACCGACATTCCTTATAAGACCGGGGGCCCTGCCCGCTATGTCCAGGTCGCCGAGACCGGCGGTCGGCTCGGTTTCATCACCCCGATGACGCATAATTTCTGCGAAAGCTGCAACCGCGTCCGGCTGACTTGCACCGGCACGCTCTATATGTGCCTCGGCCAGGAGGACGCCGCCGACCTGAGAGCGCCGCTGCGCGCCTCCGAAGGCAATGAGCTGGTCGGCGAGGCCATAGACGAGGCGATTGGGCGCAAGCCGAAGGGCCATGATTTCGTCATCGACCGCCGCACCAGCCGACCCTCGGTATCGCGCCATATGAGCGTCACCGGCGGCTGATTTTTTCTCCGATTTGGTGCAGGATCACCCTCGGTCACGGACCTTGGGGGCATCATGAAGTGTGTTCATCTCGTCCAGGGCGCGCCTTTGGTGATCGCCTTCTCGTTGCTGACGATTGCGACGACAGCGGCAATCGCAAAGCCGTTCACCGACGTCAATGCGCGCTTCGGCACGTCCTGCACCTTTCCCGACGAGATTTTCAGCGACCGCTTGCCCGAGCCAGAAAACGGCGATGGGCAGCAATGGAGCGCGCCCGACGGCGCCAGCCTGACCTGCTCGGGCATTTATAACATCGACAACGACACTCCGAAGGGCTTCGTCGCCGACGAAAAGGCAAACACCGGGCCGGGCTACAAGATCACTTACAGCAAGTCCGGGAAGAATTGGGCGGTGGTTTCTGGCATCAAGGGCGACAAGGTCTTCTACGAACGGCGCCTGTTCGGAAAGGATGGTGTCATCCGCACCGTCTGGATCGAGTATCCTTCCTCGCTTAAGGCGAAATACGATCCGCTGACCGGGGCGATCGCCGCCAGCCTGCGCGGCCCTTGAGCTGCGCTCGGCGCACTGGAAATAAACCATCCGCGCCGACTTCCACCCGATTTACCGCCGACTTGTTCCGGCCTAGCCTCATGAAGCGATTTTCGCATTCAGGGGGAATTCTCATGCGCAAATTCTTGGCTTCGCTTGCAATGCTCGGGATTGCCTTGGTGCCTGCGGCCGCTCAGTCGATCGGTGGCACCTACACTGTCGCCGGCACCAATTTCGACGGATCGAAATATGGCGGCGAGGCAACCATCACGCTGACCAGCGACACAACCTGCACGATCCATTGGAAAACCGGCGGCTCGTCCTCCGACGGCATTTGCATGCGCAACGATGATGCCTTTTCCGCCGGCTATGTGATGGGCAAGGAAATCGGCCTCGTCGTCTACAAGGTGGAGAAGGACGGCTCGTTGCACGGGCTGTGGACCATCGCCGGCCAGAACGGCAACGGCACCGAGACGCTGACACCGAAATGATCGCTCCGGATTGCAGCCGATATTGAGGGCCGCAGGAACCTCCTGTGGCCCATTTCTTTGACGTTGCTGTCTTGCCGCCGGCTGTTAGACGCTTGCGAGAGAACATAACCCGGAAGCGCCCTTGCCTCTTTCGCCAAATCTTCGCGGCGCACTGTTCATGGTCGTGGCCATGATCGGCTTCACCTTGAACGACGCGATCACCAAATTCTCCTCCGAATCGATGAATATGGCGCAGGTCATGCTGGTGCGTGGCGCCTTCGCCTCGCTCTTCGTCGGTCTGCTCGCCTGGCGGCGCGGCGCGCTTGCTGATCCGCGCGCCATGCTGCAGCCGATGGTCGCGTTGCGCGTCGCCGGCGAAGCCGGCGCGACCGTGTCGTTCCTGATCGCCCTTGCCCATTTGCCGATCGCCAACGTCTCCGCCGTTCTGCAGGCGCTGCCGCTGGCCGTGACGATGGGCGCCGCACTGTTCTTCGGCGAGGGCGTCGGCTGGCGCCGCTGGCTCGCCATTGCCGTCGGCTTTGCCGGCGTGCTGATCATCGTGCGGCCGGGCTTCGAGGGTTTCAGCGCCTATTCGTTGCTGGCGCTGGCGAGCGTCGGCTGCTGCGCGGTGCGCGATCTCGCCACCAAGCGCATCCCGCAAGCGATCCCGACCATGCTGGTATCGACCGCGACTGCGCTGGCCATGACGATCCTGGGTGCGCTGCTGCTCCCGCCGACGGGCGGCTGGGCGCCCATGACCGCCAAGGCGACGGCGCTGCTGGCGCTGGCCGCCGTGCTCGTGCTCATCGGCTATCAGTTCATCATCATGGCGATGCGCTCGGGCGACATCTCCTTCATCGCGCCCTTCCGCTATACGGCGCTGCTGTGGTCGATAGTGCTCGGCCTCGTCATCTTCGGCGATATCCCCGACCTGCCGATGATCGTCGGCGCCGCGATCATCATCGGCTCCGGCCTCTACGCGCTCTAGGCTGAATCGACATTCAGCGCATCCATAGCATTGCGCAAGCGAGTTGGACGAAGCTGAGGAAGTAGAGAGCACGCCGGTCGTATCGGGTCGCGATGCGCCTGAAGTGTTTGAGCTTGTTGAAGCAGCGTTCGATGAGATTGCGCGCCTTATAGGCTTCAAAGTCGTAGGGGATGAGGGTCTTGCAGGTTGGATTGCAGGGGATGACGGCCTGCGCTCCCATCTCGACGACGATCGCGCGCAGGGCATTACTGTCATAGGCCTTATCGGCAAGAACGCGTTTGGCCTTGAGCCCTTCGAGCAAAGCAGGCGCTTGGGTGACGTCGCCACGCTGGCCGGGCGTCAGGATCAGGCGCAACGGACGGCCGCGACCGTCGACAGCCATATGGATCTTAGTAGTCAATCCACCTCGGGAACGCCCCAAAGCCTGGTTCTGGTCCCCCCTTTTCCGGTCGCCGCCTGCTGGTGGGCGCGAACCAACGTGCTGTCGAGCATCACATAATCGTTGTCGGGATCAACGATCAGATCGGCAAAGACACGCTCCCAAACGCCAGCCTTCGACCAGCGCCGGAACCGCTGGTGCAGTGTCTTCCA